>DAOSUS010000005.1 GCA_035378955.1 Candidatus Hydrogenedens sp.
CTGGACATGACGAATATCAAGTGTGATATGTGCTTCAATTGTGTGTTTGGTCTGTAAAACGCAGTTGATACTCAGCAAAATCCCTACTACGAAAAGAAGGGTCAAAATCTTTTTCATATCACAGTTCCTTTTTAATAAGTAACTATCTAATTATTATACGAACTTACTCATAATTTTATTTCATTATACAAACAAATTAAGAAAAAAATAAATTTACTTTCTTTATATAGATATTGTTCTGTTTGCTTTTAAAATAGTGATTTTCTTAATCTAACTATGAATTGAAAATTAAAATTCCTGACAGTAGGAGAAGAGTATGAGGAATATGAACGAACTTGCAATATTAGGAGGAGAACCTGTAAGACCTCCCGAAAAAAAGTGGCCTACCTGGCCTGTGTTCGATGAACAAGAACGAAATGCTATTTTAGAAGTTCTTGAAAGTGGCAAATGGTTTTACGGTGAAAAAGTAAAACAATTTGAAGAAGCCTATTCACGGTTTCAAAAAGCAAGATATTGTGTTTCTTGCAATAGCGGAACAACCGCATTGGAAATAACATTACAGGCAATAGGTTTAAAACACGGTGAAGAGGTTATCGTTCCCCCCTATACATTTATTGCAACGGCTTCGGCTGTCGTGCGTATGGGAGGAGTTCCTATTTTTGTAGATATAGATGATACATGGTGTATTGACCCTGACCTTATAGAGTCAGCAATTTCTCCTCGAACCAGAGCCATAATCCCGGTTCATTTTGGTGGAAGAATCTGCGATATGGATAAAATTAATGCAATAGCCCAGAAACATAATCTTATTGTGATTGAAGATGCCTGTCATGCTTGGGGTGGAGCGTGGGAAGGGAAAGGAGCAGGAACATTAGGGCTCGGGGGTGTATTCAGCTTCCAGATGTCAAAGAATATTACTGCGGGTGAAGGTGGCGCCATTGTTACCGATAATGAAAATTTCGCTGATACCTGCCGTTCTATAAGCAATTGCGGGAGGTCAAAAACAGGTCCCTGGTATTATCATGAACGAATTGGCACCAATGTCCGAATGAATGAATTTACCGCGAATATTCTGTTAGCCCAGTTGTCGCGTGCTGAAAAGCAATTTCAGGTTCGAGAAGCAAATGGGACTTATCTAACCCGAGCACTGATGGAGATACCGGGTATTTACCCACAACCTTTAAGTAATCGTATTACTCGAAGGACATATCATCTTATTTGTATCCGTATTAAGGAAGATGAATTAGGTTGCTCCCGAGAGCAGTTTGTAAAAGCAGTACAGGCAGAAGGATTACCTCTAACTTCAGGCTATCCCTATCCTATTTATAAACAACCGGCATTTCAAAATGCAGATTTTTATGATTATTCAAAAACATATTGTCCTATAGCAGAGGATTTATGTTATAAGAGTGGAACATGGTTGCCCCATCATATTTTATTAGGTAAAGAAAAAGATATGGAAGATATTGTAAGAATTATCCGTAAAGTACAGGAACATACTCCTGAATTAAGGAAATTAGATGCATAAGATACCTTTTCTATGTCAGACCTATGATTTATTTGATAAATCAGACCTATCATGAATAAAAGGAATATTCTCATTTCAAAGCAATTAATATGGATATTTCTTATTCTTTTAATAGGATTAGGGGTAAGGCTTATTTACCTCTCCGATGCAATTCAGAACCCGGATTTTTCAGCACCTCTCCACGATGCAGAATTTAAAGATTACTGGGCAAGGGCTATTTTGTCCGGTGATTACACACCTCCAAGAAATGAGGGAAACCCGTTTATGGAAGGACACCCCCTTCCCAATCCACCGGGTTATCCTTTGTTTCTTGCGTTTATTTATTGGTTAACGGGGGGTAGTTATCTTGCCGTGCGATGGGTACAAATTTGTATTGGACTTCTTAATATATTCCTTGTATATTTGTTAAGCAAAAACCTTTTTGATTATAGAGCAGGACTTTTTTCCGCATTAGGGGTTGCAACTTATTGGGCATTTGTCCACTATGACATGGAACTTAATCAGGTTACAATTTATATAGCCATAAATTTATTATGTTTCCATCTCCTTTTACAGGCACATAAAAGAAACAAATTGCGACTACTCCCTTTTGCAGGTATTGTATTTGGGATAGGGGCATGGTTCCGTGGTGAAGTGTTTGTTTTCATCTTCCCTTTAGCGATATTCGTTATATTCCTTTTTTATAATTCGAAAAAACTCAAAGTTGCTATTTGTGCAGGATTATTGTTTCTTATTTTTGCTCTACTACCTGTAATTCCATTATCTTCATATAACTATTATCTCTGTGGGTCATTTACTTCAGGCTCACATAACAGTGAATGTAGCCTTTCTATAGCCTTTCATCCGGACACTCCAGAATATGCTTCATATACACCCGAGATGCTTCGATGGCTAAATAAAACACCGGAGGATACAGTAGAAATATTTGATTTAGATGGAATGACTCGGGGTTTAGGAAAGGAATTAGGATTAGGTCGAAGAGTAACTTATAAGGAATGGAAAAATTACCTTATTTCAGGGGCTATACATAATATAAAAGAATACCCCTGGCTCAATTTAAAAAAATGTTTTAAGCGGTTTCTATGGACTTTTTCTCCTCAGGAATTGGACGAAAATAAAGTAATTTATTACGAGCGTGAAGTTTCTACAATTCTTAAATATTTGCCTCGTTATCCTCTCCCTATGAGTTTATTCACTTTAAGTCTTATTTTGCTTGGTATTTTATGGTTATCCAAAGGAACTCAGACGATAAGGATAACTATGAATTCATGGAAATTTTTATTCGTTCTACTGTTTTTTGTTGCAATAAATATCAGTATTTTTTCACTTATAATAGCAGGAAGTCGTTATCGTGTGTCCCTTATCCCATATTTTTTCATCTTAGGGGGTGTTGTTTTTTCTTCATTATCGGAAACAATTCGGAACAAGAAATGGAATTTGTCGATTTTGATTGTTTTGGGTTTCGTTATCCTATTTTCGTTAGCCCATATTCCGTTTTTTGATTATCAGCCTAATCGTTCTCGCTGGTTGGATGAGCGGCGAAAATGTTATCAAAGGATTGGTAGGATAGAAGATGGGTTAAGATTTTTTGAGAAATGGTTGGAGAAACATCCAGATGCGGATGCTCATTATCATGCAGGGGTGCTTTGTTATGAATTAAACGAACTGACGAAAGCAGAAGAACATTTTTATACATGTCTTAAACTGTGTCCGGACCATCCTTCTGCTCCCTATAATTTAGGATTGGTTTTTGCAAAAAGAGGTGATTGGACAAATGCGGAAAAGTATTTTAAGGAAGCAGTGAAAAGAAATTCGAACAAGGCGGATATGTGGTTTGCATTAGGTTGGGCAACTGAAAATATCGGAAATACGACTACTGCATTAGAGAATTACACACATGCATTAACTATAAACCCGCTACATGCTCAAGCATTAAATCACAGTGCTGTGATAATGTTTCAAAGAGGAGAACGAGAGCCTGCAAAAAAATATCTTGAAAAAGCAATTAGCATTGCTCCCAATTATACAGATGCTCGATTTAATTTGGGTCAGGTTCTATTAGCGGAACGGAAACCTGCGGATGCCTTGAAGCAATTTATGACCATTACAGGAAAATATTCGCCGGAACATGAATTGTTAAAAAGTATAGGGTTGTGCTATGTCCAGATGCTGGATTACGGGGAAGCACTGAAATATCTCTTAAAAGCGAAGGAGATGAAACCAGAACAATGGAATGAAGAATCTATTCTCGCCGTTTGTTACGCTGGATTGGGAATGAGAGAGGAATGTATTCAAGCAATCGAGGGATTAAAAGGAAAAACATTTAATTCCTTGCAGGTTTTTAATTTAGGTCATGCATGGGAATTGTTGGGGGAATGGGATAAAGCAGAAACTTATTTTAAAACTGTTATTGAAAAAGACAAAAGTAATGCAGATGCGTGGGCAGGTTTGGGAAATATTTCTCTAATGCATGGAGATAAAAACTCCGCTTATATATATTTCAAACAGGCATTGGAAATTAATCCTCATCAAGTTGGAGCATGGTTTAATTTAATCCTGTCGTGGGTAGAAAATCGAGAATGGGAAAAAGCAAAGTCTCAGTTGATAGAGTTTATAAACTATTATCCAGAGCATGTAGAGGCTCATTATCATTTAGGGATTGTAAATGAAGCATTAGGAAATAGGGAGGATGCCAAAAAATCTTATGATAAGGTGCTTGAAAAGAAATCTGACCATCCCGGGGCTTTATTTTCCCGTGCTACTATTGCTCTATCCGAAATGGATTTGGAAAAGGCAAAGGAACTGTTCGAAAAACTTAAACCTATGGAACCTTTCAAATCTTTATATCATTTAGGTATTGTTTATTCGTTAAAGGAAAATTGGGAAATGTCCCATGAATGTTTTTTAAAATCTTTCTTTATAAATTCACCACCATTTTTTAATGATTATATATATGCGTTCAATATCGGTAGAAGTTACGACCGACTTGATTGCTTGTATGATGCAGAAAATTTCTACCGTATTTCTTTCGGATTGAATAATGATTTTGTAGATGTTAAAGATGCCCTTTCTTTTCTTCTTTTTCAACAAGGGAATATTGAAGAAGCCTATTTTTTGTTAAATTCGATGTTCTTATATCAAATACCTACTAACTGGTCTTATTACCACTTTTCCCTTGTATGGGATAGTATGAAGGAACCCGAAATAGCATTAAGTTTTGCGGAAATGGCTAATATAATTTTGCCGAAACAATCGCCAATTCTTCATCAATTAGGTGCGCTGCACCGCAAATTGAAAAATTATAATCTTGCTGAACAATACCTGGAGCAAGCAAAGGAACTTAATCCCGATGATGCAACCATTACAAAAACATTAGCATTTTTACAATCAGACCGTGAGCGTTATAAGGAAGCAAAAGAACTGTTTATAATTTGTACCAACTTACTCCCTGATGACCTGGAAGTTTATGAAGGTCTTGCTGATGTTTATATGAAGACTGGGGAATTGAAACAGGCGGAAGAAAACTATCGAAAAGCATTAAAAATTAAGGAAAGTCCCACGGTGATTAACAAGTTGGGGTTATTACTGGCGGATTTGAATAATGTGTATGAAAGTGTCGGACTACTGGAAAAGGCCCTTAAATATTTTCCAGATGATGCTATTACTCTTACACGACTTGCAGACCTAAAAGTAATTTTACACTCAGATATGGATGCAAAATTACTTTATGAAAAGGCATTAACAATAGATACTCAAAATTATCTAACCCATAGAAACTATGCAGATTTATTAGTCCGTTCAGGTGAATATGAACTCGCTGAAAAACACTATAAACTTGCATTAGAGCTGCAGCCGAAAGATACTATCGCTCAAGCAGGATTAGGATTGCTTTATGCCCGTATGAATAAATATGAGGAAGCAAAAAAATATTTAATCCCTCTGGCTCAAATAAAAACGGATTTACTTAATGTAAACCAACAACTGGCAATGATATTCCTTTCTGAAAATCAACCAGAAAAATCTATTAAATATATAAAGCGGTGTATTCTTGCCCAGCCCGATCGTAAAGAGTTTCGGGAATTGTTACAGCAGGCTACTCAGATGAAACAGTAGAACTATTTACTAATCCCAGTCTTTTTTCCAGATAAGGAATAAGTGTTTCTGCCATAATCTGGGCTTTAAGTTTTATTCCTTCCTGACGCATGTGGCAGATATCACCAAAATATTTTGTGCTGGCAGGAATATTTTCTTCTACAGGGATATAAAGGATAGAATTCTTTTTACAATATTCTTTTAATATCTCATTAAATAATTTCATCACTTCACAGTATTGCTGGAATGTTGAGTGAGGATATCCCCATTCCTTTTCATAATAGAAATCATAATAATCACGGTCTTCACTATTTAGCTTATCGCGATAGGGAACACCTATACTTGAAATACACACATCAATGTTTTTTAAAAAGAATACTTTACAAAGGTAGTCAATGTAGTTCATAATAAATCGGTCTATATACAACTTTATTCTATCCTCAGGATAGGAAATGAATGCCCTCATCTGTTTTCGCACAAAGTGTGATAAAAGAAAAGCAATTCGTGTTGTTAGTAATGTATTGTCAAATGCTTTCTGAAATACCTCATATACTACATTATTAATCCCTTCGTATAAAATAACCAAATCCGGCTGCAAGTATAAGTAGTCCGGTAATTTGGCACAGTGCTTTTTTAACACCATTCCTGATACACCACAATTAAAAACCTCTATACGGTTATCGCCAAAGTGTTTTTTTAATCCCTGTTCTAAAAATTTAGGATAAGTTTCTTGATTTGAAATCCCCTCCTCGGTAGTGGAAGCACCGATACAAAGAATTCGAAAGACCCCTTCCTCTTTTGGCACTTTAAAATCTCTATCCCTAAAGCCAAAATTGTTAATACGGAAAGGCATCTCCGTTGAATTAATATGAGGTATGTATGAAAAATAATTTATGTCCCACAAATCATTTATTGCTAATTTCTTTAATATGGGATTTATCCCCTCGTTTTTACCTTTTTGGGGATGAACGAATACATAATAGGAATAATGATTTGAGGTATTGTATATAGGACAGAAAAAGAACTGGTAACTTTCTCCTTTTATATTTTCATCCCATAAAAAAGCAAGCCCCACTTCAAACTTGCTCTTAGGAATTTGTTCAATAATCGTTTTGTATTCTGAAATATGTGGAATTGCTTCCAGAGGCTCCTTAATGGGGGAGAATATTAAGTCAGAATTATTTTGATTTATTTCTATACAAAATTGATGTATATTGTAAATGTCACAAAAGCTACTCTGAAAAGGTTCTGTTTCTGTGAAATATATCGAAAAACGATAACTCCACATTTCAAGTGGGTCCGGTTCAGCGTAGCACCATAGCTCACCGATTAACAATTGTTGAGGGACAAATATATTTTTCCCCTCACCATAGTGCACACTTTCCTCAGCCCCATTATCCCATTCCTTGATTAACAATTCGCCTTTGCGAATGCGAACAAATTTGTTGGTTTTTTCGATATGTTTCCATCTTAATCGTTCGAATAATTCCAGAGATAAGCAGATAACAATAATCCAGAAGAAAATAAAAAGACTATAACCTAAAATATAGACAATTTTTCTTTTCTTTTTAGATTTTAACTCCATTAACTTTTCCCTAAATGTTCTTCAATATATTTCACCAAATATGGCATTGCTAATTCCGATTTTTTTTGTATCCCTTCCAATTTTTGATGACATAAATCATTAAAATAAGATGGAGGTTTATTCTGAAACATTTCGTACATCGGTATATACAAAATATTTCTGTTGTTAAACTTTTCATTTAATAGTTTATTATATATGTTGAGGACATGGCTATACATACGATAATTTATAAAATCACCTCCCCACCATTTTTTTGTAACAAACTGAAAATAATCTTTTTCCTGCCATGTCATCAAAGAATAATTAGGTGCAGGGATACTCATTACGGCAAACAATACACCCTTTCGTTGAAGGTATTTCTGTATTTTTTCTATTTGACTTAATATATCTTTGCTTATATCACTCTGTATTTGTATATCGTGGGGTAAAAAGAAGAGAGGAAAAATATTTCGACATAGCTTCGATTGTATAAGGATTTTTTTTATTCCGTTCAAGTGATTTAACCAATAAGGTAATAAGATATGGGTTATATCATTTGTCCCTTCACAATAAATAATCAAGTTCGGTTCCATTAGTAGATAATCGGGCAATCGTAGCCATAATTTATTAGCAGTGATACCCGGTATCCCTGCGTTAATCACTTCAATTCTATATTGTTCATGGAACTGCTCGGATAATAGTTTTTCTGTGATATTCGGATAGGTTTCTTGTTCTGTTGGACCCTCTTCCGTGGTTGAACCTCCTATGCATACAATACGGAAGACATCGGGCAGTTTTGGAACTGCGACATCTTCATCACGGAAACCGAAATTGTTTGTATGAAATTCATGAGAATACAATTGGGCATGTTTTTTGTATTCAAAATAGGGTATCTCCCAGATATTATTTTCATCTTTTGTTTTTTTTGTATGGCTATCTTTCGCCTTATATCCGCACACGAACATCCCTTGATTTTCTATTTTTGCAGGATAATAAAGAACAAGGTCTGAAATAGTTCTGTTTCCTACGGTAAAAGAAGCATAATATTTTGAAAAAGCACTGTGGTTTATATCAGGAATTTCTTTTTCTAATGCCGTTAGCAATTCATCATCGAAGTAATTTGTTGTATCGGGTTCAGGAAGATATATTTTCTTTTCCCTTTTATTCCTATCCTTTATAAGAATAGATATTTGATAAAAAGAAGCAAATAATTGTCGGTCGTTTTCATCTAATTGCAGGAAAAATTCTAAACGATTGGAATACCATTGAGACATGTCTGGCGAAGGTAGTTTTTCTGTTGATTGTAATGTATCTTTCGAAGTAACCTGACTGTAACTCCATGGAGGCTGATTATTTAAAGAGGAAATGAGGGGGTTTTTCTGTGCACCAAAATATTCATATACTCGAACGGCACACTCAGCGAGTATAAGTATCAAAATAAGCCATAGGAAGAAGATAAATATTTTGCCTATACTTTTTACGATAGGATATTTCATTTAATCGAAGGAGATGTTTGCTGAGGGTTATTTTTCAGTCGCTCTAATTCGGTAGCAGGACGCAGGTCTGTTGGGTCAAGTTCTAGGGCTTTCTGGAAGTATTCAATCGCTTTTTCACGATTTCCCAGCCCTAAATAAGCTCTACCCATACAGGTATGAGCAAACGAATCATTGGGCAATAATTGAAATGCCTTTTCCAATGCAGAAATAGCCAATTGATATTGGCCTCTGTTAATATGAATGTCCGCAATATTAATCCAATTCCATGGGTAATGTTCTGGCTTCAATTCGACAGCCTTTGTAAATGCATCAACGGCAAGGTCCCATTCTTGTATCTCCTTATAAGACATCCCAAGATAAGAGTATGCTTGAGCATAACCGGGGTCAAGCTGAATTACATGTTTACAAGTATCGATGGCAGACCAAAAATCTTTTACCCGCCAGAATTCCAGAGCCATAGCACATAAATCTTCTAATAAGGCTACTGATTTTTTATTAAATGTTTTAACAGAGTCCTGTAAAGAATAAATCTGGTGATATACAACGACTCGCTGGATACCGGGAAACTCCTGTGCTTGATAGATAATGCCTTTTTCCTTCAAATATTTTTCAAAATGATTGAGGGGTGCAGATTCAAAATAATCTCCCTGAACAACAATCCATAATTTTGCATTGGGTCTCCGTTCAGGCAATAGTTTTGTAATTAAAAATTCAGCAATTTCTGCGGTATTCTCAAACTGCGAACCATAGCAAACAACATTTGGCACAGGACCTAAATTATATAAGAAAACACGCTTCCATAACTCATTATTTACAAGGATAATATCTTCCGTTTTTGCATTGTGCTTAATAAACACACCTGCATTTCTCCAATTGGTATGTTGCGGTTTACCGAGGATTAAACTTCCCTGATACAAATACAAAAGTAGAAATGTGGTAAAAAGAAGTCGTTTCATCCATTTCTTGTGTTCTATATTGCTAAGGGTATAACCAATAATTAGATAAAGAGCAATTGAACTATGCAGGGTGTATCTTGGCATGATGCAAGGACGCCATAAATGTGAAACGAAATATAAAAATAGGGGTGGGAATAGCCACCAGATACAATATAGCAAGATGAGAGAGTGGCTTGTTTCCCCATTGTTATTCGACTGCGAAACTTTATCGTTTTTACTCTTAAGGAAATACCCCCAGATAGCCCAAATAAAACAAATAATATATAAAACGGCCATCACACCCCCTATAAAATATCGCTGAGATACAAGGGTGTGGGCAGTCTCTTTACTAAAAAAATTTATCCAGAAGTCAGGTTCTGCACGGAGTTGATAAGTCCAACCAATGCAATCATCGGCAATAAGGTCTCCGGTAAATTCGCGAAGAGTAGGTATTTTCATCCAGGAAGAAGTCATATCGGGTGACCAGAAATTGATAGTCAGAATGTATAAAGTAGAAGGTAATGAGATGAAGAACAAGGGAATAGCCCATTTAATAAGAAAAAAGACTTCTTTCTTAAAATAATTTTTATATACGAATTTGTCCGGTTTATCGTTATGATATTCCCATGCAAGAATAATTAATCGGTCTACTAGTAGATATACCCCCTGAACCATAATAACCAATATAGCAAAGGGATGTGTCCAGAGAAGGAGAAATGTAATGATAAGATAGCCAATGAATGTTCTTCGTCTCTGTTGTTGATACCAATGTATAAAAAGAAGCATGGATAGAATAGACAGAAGGGTAAACAAACTATACATTCGTATTTCTTGTGAAAATTGCCTGTGTATCGGAGACAAAGATACAAGAAGACAAGCCATAAGTCCTGCAGAAGCATTAAAACTTATATTCCCCAAGATGTAAGTGCTGTATATAACTGTCAATCCAATAAAAACAGAAAGTAAACGAAGAGAATAATAAGATTCATCAATATAGGTGTGCCATAAATATTCAATAGAATAATACAATGGCATGGTTGCAGGGTCCATAGAGCGATTTTTAATCAGGAAATGTAAAATATTCACCGAAGGCTCATAATGAACGCCCTGAGCCCAACGCGTAAAATCTGGCGAAGATTCATATTCTTGCAAAGGTTTCATATGAACAACACTACTAAATTCGTCCCACCATATTGATTCATTACTTAAACCAATAGAACGGTATAAGTAACCAGCAAATAAAATTAAAAATAAATATAGAAATATTTTTGAATTCATATCTGAATGTTAGTTCTCTGTTTGTATGTTAAATCTTTTTACACCTCAAATTATTTATAATAACATATCATAATAAATTTTAAATATCTAGTATAGATAGTTTCTCAATCAAAACGATGGAGTATCGGAATGAAATCGTTTTTTAAGAATATAATTTTGATATTGGCTTCTATATTCTTGGTTCTTGTTTTGACAATGATATTAGACCGAGTTCTTGGAAATATTTTACCTAAGCCCTTCCCCGAAGGAACACATGATTTAATCTTTCCGCCGTTATCACGACAGGAATTTGCTTCTGTTGATTTTAAGTATGTGGTAGAAACTAATTCATTGGGAATTCGAGACCGAGAAATACAAAGACCTAAAAGTGCTGGAACCTATCGAATTATCGCAGTTGGTGATTCCTATACTTATGGTTGGGGCGTGAATATAGAAGAGACATGGCTCCGCAGACTGGAACAAAAACTTTCATTGACGAATAGACAGATAGAAACTGTAAATTTAGGCAAACCCGGAACGGGTCCTCCTTTTTATGCAGAGATTTCTCGCACTGTTGTTCCTTTATTAGAACCCGATTTGATATTGGTAGGAATTTTACAGGGAAATGATATTGCATCTTCAGGTTCGGAAGGTTTGGAGCAAATGAGTTCGGGATTGGTTCGATGGACAAAGTTATTGTATCCCAATTTTGTCCGCACTGTAGAAATGATGCGATTAACGCGTTCCCTTGAAACACGGACACAGGAGCGACCCCCAGAAAAAACGACTGCAGAAGATAACACAAGATGGGCAGCCAATACTGCAAAGGAATTTTACGAGAAAATGTCTCCAGAGGAGAAACAAAGATTTGATAATTTTGATGCAAGTGTCAAACAAGCATTTTTTGACGGGCTTTTAAATCCTTATATGATTGACCTTGCCTTGAAGAATAAACATATTTATACACTAACACTAAATCCCGAAGACCCATGGATTTTGCAATGTATCGAAAATATGGCAAAGGCATTACAAATCATAAAATCAGTAGCAAACCAATCCAACGCTCAAATTGCTGTGGTTAGTATCCCAGATGGACCGTATGTTAACGAGGTTGCATGGAAGAATATTCAACGAGTGGGATTTGATGTCGTTCCAGAAATGCTAAGTTCCGATGCCCCTGATAAAGTTATTCAGATTGCCTGTGAAAAAGCAAATGTCCCCTGTTTTACCGTTTCTGATGCATTTCGCCAGCGAAAACAAGACCCCAATTTGTTTTTTACACTCGATGGGCATTTAACGGCTGAAGGGCATAAATTATTAGCAGAAACACTTGCACCTAAATTGCAAAGGTGGTTAACCAAAAAATGAATGAAACAGCAAAAAAAGAAAATTTAAGTAAAAAAAAGATTGTTCTGTTTACCTTCTTACCCCTTGTTATTTTGCTTTTAAGTCTGGAACTGATAGCACGAGTTGTTGAAATATGGCTTCCACCCCTGGTGACAGATATTGGTTTGGGATTTACAGAAGATTCCCGATTATTTATTCCCGACCCTTACGATAGTCGATATTTGATAACACATCCTAATAAAACGGTTGCATTCCAAAATCAGCGATTTTTAAAAAATAAGCCATCAGGGACTTTACGAATATTCTTTCTGGGAGGTTCATCTGTTAATTATGTTCATTACGAATTGCCAAACTTATCCGAGCGATTAAAAGAAAATCTTAAACCCAAATACAAAAATGTTGAAATTATTAACTGTGGTGGGCTTTCTTATGGAACACATCGGCTCGTTTTGATTGCTCGTGAGATTGTAAATTATGAGCCAGACCTTGTGATGATATATTCCGGTCATAACGAATTTGAAGAGATTGAACAATTACATTTAGCACGAATACAGTCAACAAAATTGCAAAAAATTCTGTATTCTTCCGCCATGATGCGATTTATTCGTGACCGAATCGCAACATATCAAATATCCCAATTGGAAAAAGAGCATAATCGAAGGATATTGGCTCAATCTTTGCCCGATGCCGGTAAAGGCTGGAACCATGTGTTCACGCCACAAGAAATTGCAGAACGAATGGAGAAATACAAAAATAATTTAAATGAAATTATACAGTTATGTAAAGAGAAAAATATAAAAGTCATTATCGCAACCGTTCCCTCAAATTATATAAAGCCAAATTTAATAGGAAAAAGTGCCGAAGAATATGAACAAGTATTACAATTAATCAGAGAAGAAAAGTACAAAGAAGTGTATGAATTGGGCAGAAAGATTATTCGCGAAACTTCACCCCGACATCAGTCTTCCGACCTTGAAAATAATATCGTCAGAGAACTTGCGGAAACAAATCATATTCCCCTGGCAGATGTCTTATCTGCAGTAGAACAGGCAGAACCCCACCACATTCCCGGCGAGACTCTATTTAACGACCATTGCCACTTAAATCCGGAAGGCAACAAAATTATGATACATACATTTGAGGAAAAGATATTACAAGCATTGTCAGAATAATATTGTTTGTTAATTACCTCCCCTTCTCCAATGATGGAATAAAACTTCCAACAAATTACTTCATATAAACAGCATCCTCTATACAGACCTGTACATACTTCTACTTGGAACAATAGATGACTTCAACTTAGTTAAAATAATTTGCAAATAGGATTAGTTAAAAAAAGTTTTTAGTGGGTGCTGAGTTTTAGTAAGGCGACACCATGTCGTGGGATAGATGTAGAGAAGTCTTTTTTGTAAATTCCCAAATCCTTTTGTCTCCATAAGTCTCGGACTTTTTGGTTCTCTGCCAGTCCTAAATCTTGCCACTGCACGGTTATATTTTGCTCAATTTCATCTAAATTAAATAAACCGATAGCAATGGAACCATTATAAAGTGGTTTTATCCATATTTCATAATTTTTTTCTTTATTCGTAACGACAGGGTGCCCCTGAATACCCTTGGAGTCCTGATTGATTTCGATAACTTCGGGATTGCAGAGAACATTTTTCGTAAATTCATCTAATAGCGTCATATCTCCGCTATAAAAAAGAGGAGAAGCCATAAGGCACCATAGAGACATATAGGAATATTGTTCGCTGGGCGTTAGAGGACAAGGTTTAGGTTCTCCCATTACACTGGCATCTCCACTGTAACCAATAAGAATATAATCCGGGTCATTCCAGGCACCGGGACCGGCATATTCCCAATAGCGGGCATTTCTGCGGGCAACTTCATGATATTGAAGCAATTCAAAACCAAGGTCTCCAGCGGTTCTCCAGCAATTTCCACCGACTTCTTTGCCCCATTTCCAGACCTGTCCCATGCCGTATTGACATAAGTTAAAAACAATGTCGCGGTCTAATTTCTTTAAAATAGTCCCCATTTCTTGATAAGGTTTTTTTAAATTCTCAATCTTATTAGGAGATAGAATATTTGAGTAAGAGCACCAGTCATATTTCAGAAAATCAAAGCCCCATTCTGCAAATTGTTTGGCATCTTGTTCCTCGTGTTTGTAGGCTCCGGTAAAACCAGCACAAGTTTTAGGTCCCGGTGAGGTGTATATACCTACACGAAGTCCTTTGGAATGAATATACTCTGTTAACCCCTTCATATCCGGAAAATATTTATTAGGCAAAATGTTTCCATTATCATCTCTCGCGGGACCGACACGCATCGGGTCCCGATGATTTTCCGAATTTGCCCAGCAATCATCAATGCTTACATATTGGTAACCCACATCAGCCATACCGGATGAGACCATCAGGTCTGCAGATTGTTTCATTATGTTCTCTGTTATTCTGTCGTAATGCGTATACCAGTGATTCCATCCCATTGGTGGTGTTAATGCTAATGTATCTCCAACCACAATATCTAAATAATTTTGGTCGCTGCCATGTTGATTTTGTGCTACGATTTTAACCGTATAAGTTTTAGGTTCGCGATTGGTAATAGTTCCGTATATAATCCCTTCCGGGTTTACAGTTAATCCTTCTGGCAAATCTTCCAATTGAAACTGTATAGGTCTTTCACCTGTGCAGGGAATACGGAATATAAAAGGAGAACCCGCTCGAACAGCAGTAATACGCGGACTATTTATTCTTGGAGAAAGAGGAGGAGGAGGAGTGAGAAGGTAAGGGTCTTCTTTAGGTCTAGTTATAAGTTCAGGTTTTCCATTAGTCATTATAAAAAAGGCTTCTGCTATGTCCACATGATCATAAGAAATATCATCATAGGCATCATTAATGGAAATGGTGAAAGTAGATATTCCCTGTAAATCAATATACACCTTTTCAGGTTCTTCTCCTCCTTTTAAAGTGCGTGTGGCATATAATAATTTATTATCGCCAAAAAAGCGAGCAATAACAGACCCTTTCCCTTCTGTTTCATCATCAATTCCTACGGTGGCTTCGAACTTAGAAGCAGAACCATTCAGTTGAATATAGAAAACAACATTTGCATGTGTGCCAACACCGCGATTATATGTTGTCCCTTGCAATTTTATTGGATTTCCTACACAGGATAAATTTTTCTTAGGACCTTCTCCCCAGCCTTGTCGAATATTTTTTAGGTCCAGCTCATCTAAATATGTGGTGTTCTCCTGACAAAAACTATTCCATGCATAAAAAAACACAATACAAACTATGTAAATAAACATAAAGAAATGAACATTGGAATTAGATGATGTAGGTAGCATTGAATTTTCCTCCCCGTAAGGATGTTATTTTAATTTGTTTTTATGAGAAGTCCCTGTATGTCCAAAACCACCGAGACCGCGATTGGATGATGGGAGTATAGAAACAGGTTTCCATTCTACACGGGATACAGGAGCCACAATCATTTGTGCTATACGGTCTCCGCGTTTGATATGAAACGGTTCCTGTCCCCAGTTTATCAAAATGACACAGATTTCACCCCGATAATCAGAATCAATGGTGCCGGGTGAATTAGGCATGCCGATACCATATCTAATTGCCAAACCACTTCTCGGTCGAATTTGTGCTTCATATCCCTGTGGGAGTGCGATTTTAATGCCTGTGGGGATAAGTTTCCGTTCTCCCGGCATAAGGACAATTTCTTCTTTTACTGCCGCATGAAGGTCCATCCCTGCAGATTCTTCCGTTTGATATTCAGGCAGAGGAATATCTTCTGTGCCGGGCTCTCTATAAATTTTTACCTTAACGATATTTTCTATCATACCCATTCACAATTCATTATTGAATAAATTTTATTAAAAGGATGTTGAAACAGAATTCTATTATACATAAGTCCTAATTTTTAATGTATTCGGATTCTAATTGGGCAATTCTGTCGGGATAATCGGATAATATCCAATCCACTTCAGAATAAATATATTTCTTAATGTCTTCAGGTTTGTTTACCGTGAATACGATGATTTGAATGCCTTTTTCTTTTATTTTCTTCATTTCTTCTGTAGTTATATTAAAACTATCTTCCATCTTTTCATTGATTGCCAGCATTTGAGCAGGTGGTTTGTAATTTGACCAATTTTCACTTCGCAAGGCAGACAAGAAATCAGTAGCATCGGAAACTGTAAAACAAGTCTTAATTTGAGGATATTCTTTTCTGATTTTCTCAATTACTTGCGGATGAACGGATGCAAGATAAACTCTGTCTTGCATGTTTCGCCTGATGATAGGTTCAACAATAGGTGATAGATTTTCTGTAAAAGGTTTTATTTCAAATAAAAATGTATGCTTCGGAAATGCTTCTAAAACTTCGTCCAGTGTTGGAACTGTAATGCCTTTTCCCCGAAATGGAAAAGTCTGCCCTCCATCAGTAGAAAATTTATATCCCGCATCCAACTCTTTAATTTCCTTTAATGTTTTTTCTTTAACAGGACCCTGTCCATTGGTTGTGCGGTCAACAGTTGTATCATGCATAAGAATAGCAATGTTATCGGCTGTGATTTGTATATCTCCTTCTAATAAACAATTACTCCATCGGGAAACGGTTTGCTGATACGCATAAAGAGTGCTTTCAGGAAATAAAGCCTTACCTCCACGATGTGCAGCAATTTTGGTTTTATAAGATTTGTTCTGTGCAAGTTTTTCATCGTTATCAGCAAAGGATACAACTGTGCAAATACAAAAAACAAAAGGGGTTAAAAACAAAAAAATACAACATCTACGCATAAAACAAAACCTTGTTTTTTGATTATATTGACAAAAAAACCTTAAACTAAGTTTCATGATAAAATATATGTATATTAAGTATAAAACCATAAGTTTGAAAGGAGTTTGTTATGGAACAGTGGTTCAGTAATCAGGTAGTGATTGTTACAGGTGCCGGAAGAGGAATTGGTTTCTCAACCGCTAAATTATTCGCTCAATATGGAGCCAGTGTAGTGATTAACGATTACGATGCAAACTGTGCAGATAATGCGGCAAGCGAACTGAAAAATGCAGGGTATAAAGTATTATCTATTCCCGGGGATGTAACCGACCCACAATATCCGGATATGTTAATGAAAAAGACCGTAGAAACTTTTGGTAAGGTCAATGTAATTGTGAACAATGCTGGTTATACCTGGGATGGTATGATACATAAAATGAGTGATAAACAATACATGGCGATGTTAGAAATACATAATGTTGCTCCTTTCCGAATTATCCGAGCGGCATCTCCTTATATGCGTGAAGTAGCCAAGCAAGAAAAAGCAGAGGGCAAAACACCAGAACCAAGAAGTATTGTTAATGTTTCCTCTCTTTCCGGTTTGCATGGGAATACGGGACAAGCCAACTATAGTACTGCTAAAAGTGGTATTGTAGGTTTAACAAAAACTGTGGCTAAAGAATGGGGACCGTTTGGTATTCGTTGTAATGCGGTGGCGTTTGGTTTTATTGAAACGCGGTTGACACAAGACCAGGAAAGTGGAGAACAAATAGAGGTAGAAGGTGAGAAAGTGCAATTGGGTATTCCCTCGCACATGAAGGGAATGATAACCATGCTTATACCTTTAGGAAGACCCGGAACACCTGATGAAGCAGCAGGAGCCATTGTTTTCCTTGCTTCACCATTATCTTCATATATAACAGGTATTTGTCTCGAAGTTACTGGAGGATTGCAAGTTTAATAATGAAACCCCGTGATGACATACAACTGGTTCGCACCATTCCCGAACGATGTAGGATTTGCTATACCTGCGTTCGGGAATGCCCTGCTAAGGCTATCCGTGTAGTTCATGGGCAGGCAGAAGTCATACGGGAACGATGTATTGGTTGTGGAAATTGTGTTAAGGTTTGCAGTCAACGCGCAAAAGAGATATACAGTCCAATTGAGAGTGTTTTAAATCTTTTAAAGAGAAGTGAACCTTGTGTCGCATTATTAGCACCAAGTTTTCCAGCGGAATTTACAGAATTTCCTCCTCGAAAACTATGTGCTATCTTGAAGCGATTTGGTTTCTCGTATGTAGTAGAAGTAGGAGCCGGAGCAGACCTCGTTTCAAGAGCCTATCGTCAATTACTAACAGAAAATCCATCGCGTTCTTATATTGCTACGACCTGCCCTGCTGTTGTTGCTTATATTGAACGATATTTCCCTCAACTAATTCCATTTATGGCTCCAATAGTCTCACCAATGGTAGCTGCGGCAAGAGCAGTCCGACGCATGTATGGCAAGAAACTATCTATAGTGTTTATTGGTCCATGCATTGCCAAAAAAGGGGAAGCCCAATCCGAAGCATTAAACGATGAAGTAACAGAGGTGCTAACTTTTTCGGAAATGAGACAACTTTTAGAAATACATTTTCCGGAATGGAAGCAGGTAGATGCAGAACAAAACTTTGACCCGCCTATTGCCGGTCCGGGAAGTCTATTCCCTATAAGTCGTGGCTTAATACAATCTGCTTCAATCCCGGAGGATTTAACAACGGATAATGTTATTGTCGCAGAAGGTAGGTCTGATTTCGTAGAAGCCATACGGGAGTTTGATGAAGGACAATGCCGTCCGAATCTTCTGGAAATATTAGCCTGTGAAGGCTGTATTATGGGTCCCGGTTATTCCCAAAAAGCGACACTGTATCGAAGACGAACCTATGTAAGTCAGTATGTTCGCGATAAACTCAAACATATTGATTGGCAATTATGGCGTCAACAAATGGCTTTGTTGGCACAAATCAATATGTCTCGTCAGTATATCCCTTATGAACAGCAAACACCAGAACCTACCTCTTTACAAATCGAAGAGATTATGCATTCTTTAGGAAAATTCAAACCTGAAGATGAATTGAATTGTGGGGCGTGTGGTTACGATACTTGCTTGGAACATGCGATTGCAATATATCACGGATTAGCACAAACAGAAATGTGTTTGCCTTTCACTATTCAACGATTAAGGGAAACTATCCAGAATCTGGCAGAATCCAATGAAAAACTGGAAAAAACTCAGGAAACCCTCATGCAAGCAGAAAAACTGGCAAGTATCGGGCAACTTGCAGCAGGAATTGCTCATGAATTGAATAACCCGTTGGGTGTTGTGCTTATGTATGCACACCTTCTTTTAGATGAATACGGCACAGAGGAATCCTTGAAAGAGGATTTAAAAATGATTGCGACTCAGGCAGACCGTTGTAAGCGGATTGTATCCGGATTACTTCACTTTGCACGACAGAACAAGATTTCGATGGAGACAACGAACATACCTAAGTTGTTAGAACATGCATGTAAATTGGTTATTATTCCATCGAATATTCAGTTAAAGATAGCAAACCATATGCGGAACCCCATTGCAGAATTGGATAAAGAACAGATTACCCAGGTGCTTACAAATCTAATGACCAATGCTATACAAGCAATGCCCAATGGAGGAACTTTAACTTTAATTACTGAAGATGCCTCAGATGAAATTTATATAACTGTTGAAGATACAGGTACAGGTATCCCTAAGGAAAACCTATCTAAAATATTTGAGCCGTTCTTTACTACAAAAGAGATGGGAAAAGGGACCGGAATGGGGCTTGCTATTACTTATGGGATTATAAAAATGCATCGCGGACAAATCACTGTTGAGTCCAATGATAATCCTAAAGATGGACCTACAGGAACCCGTTTCTATATTTCTTTACCCCGAAATGTAAACCCTATCAACGGGATTAAAGAAGTAGACATTAAAGAATGGTTTCACGAAGCAGAAATGATAGAAAATATGCCGAAATCTTCGTAAACAAATTAAGTGAGGAAGTAGTGTATGAAGGAAGAAATTTTTCGCGTGCTGGTTGTTGATGATGAGCCGGGTATTCGTATTGGTGTTTCCCGTGTCTTACAAAACTATTCCATCGAAATGCCTGAGGTAGAAACAAAAACATTATTTGAGGTGGAAGTTGTAGAAACAGCGGAAGAAGCCATTGAAAAGATTAAAACAAAGCCCCCTCATATTTTATTATTAGATAACAAGCTACCCGGAATGAGTGGACTTGAAGCATTGGAAAAGATTGTTGCTATGAAATTATTAGAAACATATACTGTGGTAATAACTGCGTATGCTTCTATTGAGACTGCGGTTAAAGCTACAAAACATGGGGCTTATGATTTCCTTCCCAAACCCTTTACACCTACCGACCTTAAAAACACTATTTACAAGGTGGTGAAACAATTAATCGTAGAACGCAAAGCACGTGAATTAGCCAATGAGAAGAAACGAATTCGTTTTGAATTTATATCATTGCTGGCACATGAACTTAAGGCCCCTATAAATGCTGTTGATGGTTATTTAAGAATTTTGAAAGATATGAACATTGCAGATAATCCACAACTTTGTCAGGACCTTGTAGAACGTTGTCTTATTCGCAATGAATATATGCGGAAAATGATTAACGACTTGTTAGATTTAACGCGTATCGAATCCGGGCAAAAGGTGAGAAATATCGAAGAAGTCAATTTGAAAGACATCGCGCAACTGGCTATAGAAACATCTCTGGTAGAAGCCCAAAAACGGAACATTACGATGACCCTTCATGTGAATGAACCAGTTATGATTAAAGCAGACCGAAATGAAATGGAGATTATATTAAATAATTTAGTGTCCAATGCAGTGAAGTATAACAAAGATAACGGTAAAGTTGATGTGTTTTTATCCAAAGAAGGAGACAAAATTAAATTGCAGGTGAAAGATACGGGTATTGGAATGACGACTGAAGAATGTGCCCGTCTTTTTCAAGATTTTGTTCGTATCCGAAATAAAAAGACAGAGTCTATTTTAGGGAGTGGGCTGGGTTTGTCTACGGTGAAGAAATTAGCCCAAATTTATGGGGGAGATGTATCTGTCCGAAGTGCTCCTGATGAAGGAAGCACTTTTACTGTCGAATTGCAAGATTATGAAGAGCCAGTAGAGAAAACGCCTGCTCCTGCAAGTTAAAGATTCTCTTTATTTCTTTGTTTTTGAACCAAATTCCTGATATAAGCAATTTCCGCAGGGGTTAAATACCGCCATTCCCCTGTATGTAAATTACCAAGATTTATACCTGCAAAAGAGATTCTTTTCAAAGAGGTAAGAGGAAAGCCCACTGCATCAAACATCCTTTTTACTTCTCGTTTTCTTCCCTCATGAATGGTGATTTGAAGCGTGGAAGATTTTAAGTTTTGCTGTAAAACCTTTACTTGGGCAGGACGGGTTTTCCCATCTTCAAGCATAACCCCTTTTTCTAATTTCTTAATAGCAAGGGTTGTTATAAAACCTTTTACGACCGCAATATAAGTTTTGGGGATTTCATTGCTGGGATGTAACAATTTATTTGCCAATTCTCCATCGTTTGTCAGGAGTAAAGCACCTTCAACATCTAAATCTAACCTCCCAACAGGAAATACTCTTGTCTTCAAATTTCTGATGAGGTCAATAACAGTGGGTCTTCCAAATTCATCACGGGCTGTAGTAACATATCCCTTGGGTTTATTAAGCAAGATATATACTTTTTCGGGGATTTTCAAGGAAATAGGTTTGTTGTCTAAAAAAATCTTATCTGTTTCGGGGTTAATTTTTTGTCCTAAACAAGCGGGTATGCCGTTTACGGAAATTTTCCCTTCCTGAATAAAACGCTCTATTGCTCGTCGTGAACCAATACCACATTCTGCAAGATATTTCTGTAATCTAACCAAGGGACTACCTGAACTCCTTTAATTCTTCAACATTAGGTAAATCCTGCAAACTATTTAGCCCGAACATGCTCAAAAATTCATCAGTGGTTCTGTATAGTTTGGGTCTACCAGGGAGTTCGGATATACCACAAACGCGTATGAGATTGCGTTCCTGAAGTTGTTCAAATGCATGTGCAACAGATACCCCACGAATAGCCTCAACTTCAACGCGTGTAATGGGCTGTTTGTAGGCAATAATGGCTAATGTTTCAAGTAAAGAGGGAGACATTCGCCGTGTCTTTTTAATTTGCAAAAACTTGCGGATAAATGGGGCAAATAACGGACGCACAAGCAATTGGTAACCACCAGCAATTTCTTTCAAAATATAAGGCAAGCTGTTATTGTTTATCTCCGTTTTGAGTTCTTCCAGCAATGATTTCACAATTTCTGAGTCTATATCCCCGAGTATTTCCGCAATACGATTAGCACTTAACGGCTTATCACTAACAAAAAGTAATGCATGCATGGCTTGTTTGGTCTGGTCTCGGTCAAGAGAAAAGAGGAGAACTTCTTCTTCACTCATTTCCTCTTCGGAAGAAGTATTTACAGCAGAAATATTATTCTCCGAAGGGGTATTATCAGCCCTTACTTCCATGTCCATGTTATTTTTTTCTATCCTTAATTTCAGAGGTTTGTGTTATAGAGTCCTGTTTACAATGCCCACAAGCGGTTTAATTTCGTTCATCAATTGCTCAAATGTTTCCAGTTTTAATGATTGAGCACCATCGGATAATGCTTCTGCAGGATTGGGATGTACTTCTACAATAATACCATCTGCTCCTGCGGCAATGGCCGCTTTTGACATAGGAATTACTAAATCCCATCGCCCACTTGCATGGCTTGGGTCAACAACAACGGGCAAATGGGAGTATTTTTTTACTATAGGAACGGCCTGAATATCAAGTGTGTTTCGTGTTTCGGTTTCAAAGGTTCTGATTCCGCGTTCACACATAATTACATTTGGGTTCCCTTCAGCGATGATATATTCCGCAGACATAAGCCATTCGTTAATTGTGGACATCATCCCGCGTTTTAATAGTATAGGCTTATTTAATTTGCCTACCGCCCTAAGAAGTCCGTAATTCTGCATATTGCGAGCACCTATCTGGATAATATCTGCGAAATCTGCAACTACGGGAACTTGTTCTACGGTCATGGCTTCTGTAACTATAGGTAGGTCATACTTTTCGGAAGCCTCTTTAAGTAAACGCAAACCTTCCAGCTCCATACCCTGAAAACTATACGGCGATGTGCGAGGTTTATAAGCACCCCCTCGGAGAATGTGAGCTCCACACTTTTTTACAAATTCCGCAGTCTGCAAGATTTGTTCACGGGATTCTACGGCGCAGGGTCCTGCCATAATACAAAAAGATTTTGGTCCTATTCGGGCTTTACCTACTTGTATAACGGTATCTTCTTTTTTTACTTCCCGACTGGCTAACTTATAAGGTTTTAAAACAGGCATTACCTTTTCTACATGGGGTAGTGCCTCTAAAGCTAATACTCCTTGTAAAATCCGTTCATCACCAATTACTGCTATAACTGTTTTTTCAACACCTTCAAGGACATGAGGTTTCAGCCCTAATTCTTCAACACGGTTTACAACATAAGCCACATCTTCGGGTTTTCTACTTGCCATTACTATAATCATAATTTGCTTCCTTCCAACTTGTTTCTATTATTCAAATATATTTAAAAGGTCTGTATTCCTGTCCAAATTTGAGATTATATAATACCTTTTTTAAGGCTTAATCTTCAATATCCGATTTTATAAAGCATGTTTTAAGATTTTTTCATTTTAATTATAAGTATTGGTTTTCAGAACGAAAATAGCATTACTATTTCCATTTGTTGCATAAGATAGAGGAGAGAAATAGGATATATGAGGCTAACCGAAGGATGCGTTAACAAAAGATTAAAATTATGCATTCGTTTATGAATAATAGGATTGTCCTTTTTCCTTTATAAGAAGATATTTTTAATTGTTTGTTTGTGCGTATTTTTATCCTGATTTTGCGTTCCTCCTTATTAAATTATGATTCGGGATGGGTAGGTGTTTCAGCATGAACGCGAACACGATAGAAATGAGAAAGAGCATTAATATAAAGAGCCATAGTTTCAATGGAAATCCCGGCAGAATTTATATCTGAGTTCGATGGCGATAAATCAAGGTAAGGTGTATCCGAATTTTGGGAAGTAGCACGAATTCCGAAAGGAATTACACCCACTAATTTTCTCGAATCTACACCCGATTTAATATAAGGATGAGCATAAACAGGTAGATTTTTCGTCCCTAATCCTTCAATAAAACAAATCCCAAAAGGATTTACACCTAATATCCAGTTTATATGGTCAAAAAATAATTTTTTTGCTGTATCTTCGGGAATAAAACGGAATGCTTTCCCTGCTAATTGTGCTATTTGGAGTAGATATAAATTATTCCCCATTTTGTCTTCATCTTTTTGGGTTGTTATACCGAAGAAATCCATTTCGGATTTCCATCTCATAGGGCAGATTCCGAAAGGATTCTGATTTGCTTGTTCCGAATAAAGTTGAAGGGTGTTTTTTAAAGTTTGAACCAATTCATAAGTTTTAGTTTCATATGTAAAAGCGTCATATCTTGGAATGGCTTCAGATATATTAAGAATATTTTCAGGCATGTATGTTTGTAGGGTAGATATATAATTCCCTGTATTTTTGATTTCTGCCAGGTAAACAAGAGCAGAGAATAGTCCAGCATTTTTCTTCCCCTGGGCTAATGCAGACTGGGTTAATTTTTCCGTTTTGCTGATATAAGGGCTTTCCATCTTTGTCTTTGATGATAAATAGGAAACATTTCCCATAGCCGCAAAAACAACCTCTTCATCTGTAAGGGATTGTTCGATAGGTCTCTCATTGGCTGTGTTCGGTTGATTGTCCGTTTCTTCTTCAGGTTTTTTTACAGTACTTTCAGGTTTTGAAATAATATTGCCCAAAAGTGTTCCATCTTCCTTGATACGGTTGGCAATATATTCAGCACCCCAATCTATTTCTTCCTGCATTTTTGAAATCAGGTCTTTATCTTTTAATAAACGCCACATGCAAATGTTATAACTCTCGGCAAGTAGGTTCAAACAAAGGGCTGATTTTGTTTTGCTATATGTTTCTCCATCATGCCATCCTCCTTTTAGTGAAATACCTTCAAAAGAATCATCTATATGACAGGGTTCGTGAATACCTTCTATTTTTGTGCCACAACGATGTAATCGAATCCCATCCAATACCTTAGGAATGGTTTTTTCCCAGAGAATATCCTTGCCTATTAAAAAATAAGGACTGTAATATCGCTTTTCTCCAATATTAACCATAATCCGATAATTCCCCTCCTCGTTATAATCCGAAAAATCTGCACGATAGAACCATTTCCCCCAGTCTGATTTATTTGCTCCGATAATCCGTGACGGTTCTCCAAAATATATTTCTCGCACCTCAAGGTCAGATTCACCTAAAAGGTAAGAAGTTATTTTTTCAGGCTTAAAATTTGTTGCAAGAATACATGTTTTAGGATAGAGCAAATCGTAACCTACCTGATTTACAAAAATATCAACGGTTTTGGGCTGTTCAATAACTCCTGTGAAATTTGCTTCATCCCACCAAACAGTCCCCGTAGGATTAAATTCAGTAATTAATTGAAGTCGTATAGCAACCGCACCTGAAGGGACAGATGTCTCAGATAACATAAATCGTTTCCATTCCGAAGCCGCATTTTCTATCAATCGCAACTCTTTTTTATCTATCGTTTCATCGCCTTTTAACCATTCTATAATGACTTTTGAAGGAAATGTCCCTTTATAAAAAATGCTTCCTGTAACCGATACCATACCCGGGGGAATGGGAATATCTTCTGTATGGATATTTAGCACTTCTTTTCCCTTAACCCGAAGAGAACTTTTCCCTGAAAGATAGGTTGTATTATCAAGAGAAATTTTGTTTTCTGTGTTTTCGGAAGAAAATTTCCAGTTATTTAATATGGATACCACATCCGAATCCTTTTCAGAAAGTTCAAAACCCCCATTATAAATCAGAGGAATTGTTTCCCAAATAAAATCATCCTCATTAGAGGTAGAGGATGAAGTATCTTCACTAAAAGAAGGATAAAGACAGAATAATACAATCCCTGTTACAAATAGTAAAAGGAACAAATAATTATTAAAAAAAAGTTTTTTCATATATCCGTCCTATCTTAACTATTTAATTTTATTATTTGGAAGGGAGGTTCGTTTTGTATTTCCTGAACGAGTTCATTTGCGTGATATTCTTGTTCCTCTGTTCCGCTAATGGCAAACCATAAAGCCCCTTCTGCCCCATTAACTCCACCTCCACCTATTAACTCTACATCTGCACCTGTGAGGATTTTTATGGCATCTATTTCTGTGAAAACCTCACCCGGAACAGGAAAAAATCGAGGACCATTTCCATGAGCAGAGTTTATTTTTAATGCAATTGTATCAAGATTTCCAGAAATTCGTTTTTCAAGTCCCACAGGAATAATAAGTTTTACACGACGACCTATTACGGCCGGTATTGTAACACCGATTGTTCCACCTTGTGGATGTGCCACAAAAATTCCGGCACGCCGATTATTCATATCCAGTGCATTTGCCCCTTTTAGAATAACATCGGATTGTGCTAATTGTTGGGCTACATCGAAAAGATTTTTACCTCGTTCCCAATTCCCTTTGACAATTACTACATCTCCGGGAAAAGTAGATTCATCAGGAAGCCTTCCCATATCTGTTAGTGGATAAAACGGAGGTAATGTTATACCTCTAAAAAAACGGTTTTTTGGAAAAGGGTCTTCGTATCCTAAATATTTCAATATTTCCTCAGCGATATATCCATTCGTTGTCCCTGCAACAATCACTATCGTATGAGCATTTATGGCTCTTTGTATTTCAGGATGTCGAACTATCCCTTTTGCTATAAGCCGTTTACATGCCGATACAGTTAGCACCACTTGCAACATAAAAACATCTCCTTTTTACAATTGTTTTTGAAACGGGAATAGGTAGTAGTATAAATTATAAAACATATCTTGTAAACGAGTATAAATAACAAAAGTTAATGAAGATATATTTAAAACAATGAAAGGGTTTGTTTATGTCAGGTTTGCGTATTACAGTTTGGAATGAAGGTGTTCATGAGAAAATTAGTGAAAAGGTGCAAAAGGTGTATCCGCATTCTATTGGTGGGCAAATTGCTCAATATTTGGAGAAACAACCGGGTATTGCCTCTGTTCGTTCTGTGCAGTTAGATGACCCAGACCAGGGACTATCCGATGAAATTTTAGAAAATACGGATGTGATGACATGGTGGGGACATCTGGCTCATGATAAAGTATCCGAAGAGAATGCAGAAAAAGTGCAGAACCGTGTTTTGAACGGGATGGGCTTGGTTGTCTTGCATTCAGGGCACATGTCAAAGCCATTTCGTCGTCTTATGGGCACAGGTTGTATGCTGAAATGGCGTGAGTGGCAAGGCGAAGGGGAACGGGAACGCGTTTGGGTAGTTGACCCGGCACATCCTATAGCAAATGGTATCCCTGAGTATATTGAATTAGAACGCTCAGAAATGTATGGAGAACATTTTGATATACCTCAGCCCGACCAATTGGTTTTTGTTAGTTGGTATCAAGGGGGAGAAGTTTTCCGTAGTGGTTGCTGCTGGCATCGAGGATTGGGAAAAGTATTTTATTTCAGTCCTGGACATGAAACTCTGCCAATTTACTATAATGAACATATCTTAAAAGTTATCTATAACGGGGTCTTATGGTGTGCCCCGACAAAACCTGTGAATGGTGTATTTCGTGGAAATTTTGACCCACCCATTGAAAAAATAGGATAAACATTATGAATAAAAGAAGATGCTATTGGATGGTTATATCGTTATGTATAACCATCACCTGTATGTTTTCTCCTATGTATGGGGATTCCTCTAATTCATCAGACTTACCTCCCTTGTGGAAAAAAGCAGAAATTTTCCAACAAGATATGGAAGAGCGGTTTTTACTGGATGGACAGGCTCTTTGTAAGTTGATTCTTCCACGAAAGGACAGAGGACTAACTTATAACATGCCGGACAATGCCTATATGACAGGTATTTATGTGGGTACCTTATCCATGAAGTATTCCATAACAAAAGAGGACAAGGATAAGACAAAATTAATTCAATCCGTTAAAGCCCTGAATTTTCTGTGTCGTGCCAGTGGTATAGATGGTTTACTTGCCCGTGCTGTTATTCCTATTGATTCTCCGTGGCAGGATAATGGTATTTGGAGACCTACTCCTGATGGTAAATATAAGTGGCGGGGCGATGTAAGCAGCGACCAGGTAGATGGAGTTTTGTTCGGATTTTCGTGGGCATACGAGACGATTAGCGATGAAACTGTAAGAAAAGAGATAGCCAGAGATGTAACGGCAATTGTAGACCATATATTGAGGAACGACTTAAGAATTATTGATGCAGACGATAAGCCAACGACCTGGGGTAAGTATTTCCCCCAATATACAGTGATAGAATCGTTAAATGCTTTGCTATGGCTACAAGCCTTAAAAATTGCATACCAGGTCTCCAATGATAATAAATATGCTGAACTTTATAAAAAATATGCTATAGAAATGAAATATGCAGAACGAGCTATCCAGGCGAGGAGAAATCTTGACCCAACACGAAAAGGTTTTGTTAACCATTCCGATGATGTCCTTTTCTTCTTAGGAATAGAACCTCTCCTACGATTGGAACAAGACCCTAAAATACGGAAATATTACATTAAGTCCTTAAAACATGCCTGGGAAGGTTCTCCACCTTTTCCAGGATTAAAACCTGAGGCAAATCCGCTATATTCATTCTTAACGGCAAAGTATTTGAAGGATACCTCTGAAATTGAAAATGCCATAAAAACGCTTGAGTGGTTCCCTTTTTCTATTAAATGGAATAAAGATACTATTGCGAAATATGAACAACGATATGGCATCCGATTGATTTGGGATGTCCAAAGTCCAGAGCCAGAAGAAGGGAAACCGATACCTATTGATAGACGGATGAACACATGGTCAACATGGGTTCAAGACCCATACCTTTCTCTCGGGAACCCGATGAATGATTTTCTTGCCGAATACAATGGACATGACTATCTTTTAGGATATTGGCTCGGAAGATATTACGGCTTTATTGATAAAGACAGATAAATTTTCTTTTATCAGGTGTTTCTAATAGTTTGTTTCACTCGTTTACTACATACGATATATATTCTTCAAAAGAATATAATGTTTATTAACGAAATACCTGATGTTAAATTCATAGGACAAAATAAATGCTTGTTTTTTATCTTCTTACTTTATGGATTTGCTCCGGAGATTTTTCTGATAATCAGAATGCTTTTCAGCAATTAGAAGGTAAATATGCGATTATTTATTATATGGATGCAGACAGGACTGAAGCGGAAAAAGTGCAGGAAGTCGTTGAAAACTCCTGGCTTGAATTAACCCAATATTTCCCAATTTCCAATAATAACCCCGTCCAAATTTGGATTGTTCGCTCACCGGAGGATTTTTCTAAAATGGCGTCGGGTCGTTCTTCTTTCCTTTATGGAGGTATTGCCAGACCGGGGTCAGGGATAATCGTTGTTAAATCTTCTCGTTTGAGAAGTTGGGGAGAAGATTTTGTGGGAACTATACGACATGAATTGGTGCATGTGTTTATAAATCGTGCAGGATTAGAAGAACGCATTCCCCTATGGTTCAATGAAGGGCTTGCCATGTTCCTTGCAAACGAATATCATTGGAGTACTGGAATTCGTATGTCTCATATTGTACTGACAAATCGTCTCATTGATTATAAAGATTTAGACCGCGAATTAATGTTGACGACATCACCCGATACTACCAGCAGTGCCTATATTCAGTCTCTTTCAATGCTTCAGTATCTTTACAAAAAATTAGGAGAGGAAAAGTTTTGGAATGTGGTCCGAGGTTGTAAAGACAAACGATTTGTCCAGTCGTTGAAAGAGATAGGAGGAATAAGTCTTGATGAGTTTTGGTATGGTTATCGAAGGTCTCTATGGGTAGTTACTTTAATGGGAGCCTTAGCCACAGGTTCGATTTTTACACCCATAGCCATATTGGCTATTTTCGTGTTTCTATGGATATGGCGAAGAAATCGTAAAAAGATGAAGGTATGGGAAGAGGAGGAAGAGGAAGATGAACGATTAGGAATAAGAACAATCCCCTGGGAACATCTTACCCAAGAACCCTACGATTGGGAAATGAAAGATGACGATGACTGATGTCCTATTTATCTGCTTCGTCTAACTTGTTTAATATTAAAGTTGCAAAGGTTCCATTTCTTCAAGAGCCGTGCGAATAGCGTGAATATCTTTTTCATCTAAAATGACAGAACCCGCCTTTGCGTTTTCCTCTATCTGCAATTCGTCTCTTGCACCTACCAACGCAGTGGTAATTCCTGGTTGATGAAAAGTCCATGCAATAAAGAGTTGCCTCAGAGTAATTTCATACTTTTCCGCAATCGGTTTTACTCTTTCCAACATATTTAGAACACGACGGCGATTTACAGGGGAAAACATCGTTTTATCTCGACGCAAATCCCCATGTGGAAATTCCCTATCTAATGTAACCTTTCCCGTGAGCAGTCCCTGAGCAATCGGACTGTATGCAAGAACAGAAATGTTATTTTCACGACAGAAAGGAAGTATCTCTGCCTCAATTTCGCGTTCTAATGCGTTATATTTGGGCTGATTACTTTCAAATTTTCCTTTTTTAAGACAAGTTCTCATCATTTCCACAGTAAAATTGCTAACCCCGATGTGTCGTATTTTCCCTTCTTTTTGTAAGGAGAGTAAGGCTTCCATTGTATAATCTAACGGTGTTGTTTTGTCAGGCCAATGGCATTGATATAAATCAATTACATCTACTTTTAACCTACGAAGACTGTTTTCACATTCTTTCCGTATAGATTCAGGACGAAGGTTTTTGTAAACTTTCAGGGGTTCTCCATTACGGTCTACGGTATCAAAGAAAAATTCCCCTTGCTCTGTGTCCCATCGCAAACCACATTTGGTAGCTATAATAACCTTATCTCTTCGTCCTTGTATGGCTTCTCCTACAATCATTTCACTATGTCCAAAACCATAAACAGGTGCCGTATCTATACAGGTTACACCGAGGTCAATACCTTTCTGGATAGCCCGTTTTGCCTCTTCATCATCCGTCCCACCCCAGAGCCATCCACCAATTGCCCATGCACCAAAAGAGACTACGGGTAATTTTATATTCGTTGTTCCTAAAGTTCTGTATTGCATAATTAAGTTCCTTTCATTGTTTCGTTTTAATTATTTTAACGAATTGAATAAAAGATTATAAAACATTTTTGTATCAGGAAGGATAAAATAAGTATGATGTAGTGTGAAACTCTTTTCTTAAAAAAATTGTCATAAAGGAGAAAAAAGAGTGCGAGATATTCTGATGAGTTTACCGTTACTTTTTGTAGTTGTAACATCCTTTTATCTGGCTTTACGAGCCATTAGTCGCGTGTGGATTAATTACCGCGTTCGATTGGCTCTGTTAGAACGACTTGAAAATTCTCCCGAATTGATTGAAGAAGTCCCCCAGATACGGGAACTTTTTGAGGATGAAAATAAAGAAATTACAGAGCGATACCCGATAGATTTTGTTTTTACAGGTGTATTTCTTGTCATTTTGGGTTTGATTTGTGTCATTTTTGATTTTCTATTAGGCACAGGACAGGTAGCTGTAGGTGCCTATTGGGGAGGGGTAATTTGTTCCGGATTAGGGTTCATTATAACTCTTTTGGGATTATTCCTCCGATTCCTTTCCACACCCGTAAATATATAAAAACCTTATTTTGTATAAAATCACACAATTTAGTATATTAATAGGTATGTAGGTGTTTTTTTTGCTCAATGTTATTTTTCTATTATAAAACATATTTTTTATAGGAAAGGAGTTTTTTATGTTTGAAATGAGGTATTGGATACTTATTACCCCGATGTTATGTTTCGGATGTGCTACAGGATTTGTTCCAGGGGCTCCCGAAGGTTGTATTGATGTTATTGCTCATCGTGGAGCCAGTGCCTATGCGCCAGAGAATACACTAGCATCTTTTAAAAAAGCGATAGAATTAAAAGCAAACTGGTTTGAATTGGATGTTCATCTTACAGCAGATAATAAGTTGGTTGTGATACACGATGATGAATTAAAAAGAGTAACAGGTGTAGAAGGGAAAGTAACCGAGAAGAAATGGAAAGAAATAAAAGATTTGGATGCAGGGTCCTGGTTCTCCCCAGAATATAAAGGGGAAACATTACCCTCTTTAGAAGATGCTTTGAAAGTGGCTAAAGGGAAAATAGGTGTGTATATTGAAGTAAAAAGTAGTGATAATAATACTCCCCTTCTACCATTAATTATGATGAATATCGCCGGTAAGGATAAAATGACCCCTGAATTGAAAAAACAATTAGAAGATGTGATTTATGGTAGCCAATCGCGGAACATTATATTAGCACGCGAAACGGTTAAAACCGTGCGTAAAATGAAGATGGAGAAACAGGTAGTATTACAAACCTTTTCACCTGTGATTTGTTTTACCTTAATTAATGAAGCACCTGATTTGCGGATAGAATTTTTAGGTGAGGAATCGGAAGAACATCCGGAATGGTGGAATTATTATGTGTTATTTGGAAAATTGTTGAATGTAGCGGGAATGAATGTTAACCGGGAGCACCTCACCAAAGAACGGATAGACCAGTTCCATGCAAATGGAGCCACTGTAGCCGTATGGACTGTAGATGATGTGGAAGAAATGAAAAAGTTTGCAGAATGGGGTGTAGATGGAATTATTACCAATAAGCCTGATGTTGCCCTCAAAGTTCTGCGGGAAATGGGCAAAACAAAATAATGGATAAAAATGTCTTCAATTTATTTCTACATTAGGGAAAAACATATTTAAGATATAAACAAGGCATTAAGGAAGTTTTTTATGGCTATTGAAATAAAACCTTTAGGTCCGGAATATCGGGTCTGGCGATGGAAAATATTGACTACTACATATATTGCCTATATCGGCTATTACATGACCCGTAAAATTTTTACAATATGTAAAACAAGGATTGCAGAGGATTTCGGCTGGGAATTGGGAGATACGGCATATATATGGGCGTCTTTTCTTATTGCTTATGCTATAGGGCAATTTTTAAATAGTTTTATAGGTAGAAAATGGGGTCCTCGTGTGATTTTGCTTGGTGGATTGGGCATTTCTATTGTTTGTAATACTATCTTTGGTTTTTCTAATTCGTTTGAAAACTTCATTTTATTTATGTTTATCAATGGTCTGGCACAGGCATCCGGTTGGCCAGGATGTATCGGAGGTATTTCAAGATGGCTTCGCAACTATGAACGGGGTACCATTATGGGAGTATGGACTACAAATCATATCATTGCAAATATTATATATAAGTCTGTTGGTGGTTTCCTTTTAGCGTCTATGGGATGGCGTTGGTCCTTTTTTGGAATGACCCTTTTGACTTTATTTGTTTGGGCTTTGATTTTAATATGGCAGAAAGACCGCCCTGAAGATGTTGGTTTACCTCCTATTATAGATAAGGAGGAAGACTATGGACAGGCAATAAAAGCATCGCAGGAAGACCATATCTCCGTATCTGAATATTTACGCGTAGCGTTTAATCCATTGATTTTTATTATGGGTATTGCCTATTTTTCTGTAAAATTTCTTCGGTATGCTCTGGACTCATGGCTTCCTTCTTTTCTGAATATTCAAGGGCTACCTGTGGACCAGGCAAGCTATTATTCTATGATATTTGATATCACGGGTGTTGTTGGGACTATTGTCGCTGGTTATGTGCTTGACCGATGGTTTCGTGGCAATTGGGCAGGTGTCTGCTTTGTTTGTAGTATAGGAACAATTTTAGGATATGTTGCGGTAATGTATGCAGGGGTAAATCCTATTTTAATTGCTTTTTGCTTTGGAATTGTTGGTTTTATGCTATATGGACCGGATAGTTTGTTAACTGGAGCAGCGGCGGTGGCAGTAGCGGGTGAGGCAAATGCAGTCGCTATTACAGGGGTTATTAATGGAATAGGAAGTATCGGACCCGTTGTTCAAGAGTTGGTTATAGGCAAGTTTATGAAAACGGAAAATTTGCAAATAGGTATAGATAGGACGAATATGTTGGGGCTTATTATGAGCATTGCCCTTGCCATGTCTACGGCATTTTTAACCTGGTATTTATACCGTGTTCATGGAAAAAATAATAAACCTGTGGATAAGGCAAATCCATAAAGATGAAATTTTAAAATATTTCAAGTCGGAATAAGAACATTTCAAATATGCTTTCATCTATTCTAATTTTTGCCCCAAATTGGGTCGGTGATGCAGTTATGGCAACACCTTTATTTCGGATAATAAAAAAACAATATCCGCATATTTCCTTAAATGTGATAGCCAAAAAATCCATCTGCGAACTTCTTCATGGTTTGGATTATATTAATGAATTTATTCCTTTACCAGATAACTCGGTTCAACAAATTTTATGTGCCTTAAAATTGAGAAATAGACACCATTCTGCTGTAATAATTTTACCGCATTCTTTCCGTTCTGCTTTTTTATCTTTTTTATCAGGAGCAAGACTTCGGATAGGTTATGATTGCAATTCCCGTCGGTCCCTATTAACTCATCCTGTCCCCTTTCCGAAAGATGAAGCAGGAAACCGAAAAATTCAATATATGACTTATGAATATTTAAAGTTATGTGAAGAAATAGAAATTTTGCCGGATGGTCAGGGGCTGGAATTGGTTATTGCGGAGAAAGATGAAAATGACTGGAAGAGAGAATTGGGAGAACAGAAAATAAAGGGACCTATTGTCGGGATAGCCCCCGGTGCTTCATTTGGACCCAGCAAACGATGGGATGTAGAACGATTTGCTCAGGTTGCCCATAAATTAAGTGAAAAATATAAGGCTACAACAATTCTTATTACAGGTCCGAATGAACAGGATATTCGGGAACAATTTTTGGAATCTAATTCAGTAGAAGTTATAGACCCCTTTAAAAAATGTCATAGCCTTTCTCGACTGAAAGCAGTAATAAAAAATCTTGACCTTTTAGTATGCAATGATAGCGGACCGCGTCATATTGCTGTGGCATTTGGAGTTCCTGTAATATGTATTATGGGACCAACAAAACCAGAATATACAAATAGTCCATGGGAACGAGGTTTTGTCATTCGGGTTCCTGTAGAGTGTGGTCCATGTCAATTACCCGAATGCCCTACAGACCATCGTTGTATGAAGTTAATTACAACTCAAATGGTATTAGAACATGTAGATAAAATTCTACAATCTCATGTATAAACGAAGTTCGTTTGTGAACTTTCTCTATATTATTCAGGACAACAATAAATAAAAACTTGCTCTTTTGTGTTTAATTTGGTAAATTAATCTAATAAAAAGATAACATTTAACTTGTAGAGAGACGAAAGTGCAAGAACGAAGAAAATTTATACGAAGACAAGCGGACAGAGACCTGCTTCAACGCTATCAGGCTCTGTATGATAGAATACAACAATTAGAAACGATGGCAAATGCAGACGAAAGCCGTGAACTCCGACATAAACGGCGCAGAACAATACGACATTTATGCCATGTGCGAATAGGTCTACCTATTGGTTTTCAATCCGGTAGAGATGATATATGGACGGTGGAACAGTTGCCAATTAAAGGTAGATTGCTCGACCTGAGTGCCGAAGGATGTGCTTTATTTACCCATCAGACCTTTGATATTGGACAAAGTGTTAATTTAAATATTGAAGTGAGTGGCGGAAGACATATTAAAGCAACAGGTATAGTGCGATGGACAAAACAACTACCCGAAAAAGGAGGTTATGCCACAGGTGTTCAATTTAATAGAATGGGGGAAGATGACCAAAAAATTTTACATTATTTTTTAGATGAGTTAGATAGAACAATCGGTTTATAGGGATTATTATTATGAGAACAGTGTATGTTGTTACAATGTGGTCCGGTGGTAGACCTGCTAAGAAATGGAAATCTTTTGAATATCCCAATTTATTACCCCAAGGAACGGGAGTTGAATTTGTTTGTTGTGAAACAAAACTTAAAGTTCAGGTAATCGGTAGTGTTTCGGTAGAAGAATATGAATCGGGTAAAGAAGACCTAGAAATGGGTCTATATCGTGAACTGAACAATGAAAAACCCAATAGTAAAGATACCAATTCCCCTAACAATATCGAACGCATTTTTTAATCAATTTCCGAAAATAATATACAACTTGTCAATAAACAGAAGGAGTATGGCTCTATGCGGTATCCTCTTTTTTTCTTATCTGTTTTTCTAACTTATTGTGTCTTTGCACAAACGCCAAACTGGCACGAAGATAGTTTCTTGGGTATCCATTTTGACCTGCATCCTAACGCTCATGATACAGAATTAGGCAAGGAGGTCGATGCAGGACAGATACGCCAATTTTTAGTGAAAGTGAAGCCTGATTTTGTGCAGTATGACTGTAAAGGACATCCAGGTTATACAGGGTATCCGACAAAAATCGGTTTGCCTTCACCGGGTATTGTAAACGACGCACTTCGGGTTTGGAGAGATGTAACCAAAGAGTTAAACATTCCCCTTTCTATTCACTATTCAGGTGTATGGGATACACGAGCCATTGAACTAAACCCCGATTGGGGGAGAAAAAAAGCAGATGGGACATTGGACACCAATAATACCTGTAGGACAAGCGATTATGACACAAAATTAATGATACCGCAACTTCTGGAAGTGGTTCAGGAATATGATATTGATGGTATGTGGATTGATGGGGAAAATTGGGCAAGTTATCCTTGTTGGTGTGACCGCTGTAAACAAAAATTTACAGAGACGACAGGAATAAAAGAGATACCAGTTAAAAAAGATGACCCCCACTGGGAAGAATGGACAGCATTTCACAGAAGTTTATTTGATAAGCATGTCCAGCAGGTAGTGGATGCTGTTCACAAAGTAAAACCCTCCTGTATGGTGTGTAGTAACTGGCTTTATACGATGCGTCAACCCGAGGCGATTACGGTAAGTGTGGACTATCTTAGTGGTGATTTTACACCTTCCTTTGGCGTTCAGGAAGCATGTTATGAAGCCCGTTTCCTTGCTTCGCGTGGCAAACCATGGGACTTAATGGCATGGAGTTTTATCCATTCATCCAGTATCGGGAAAGTAATGAAAACAGTTCCTCATCTATGTCAGGAACTTTCGGAGGTTTTGGCACAGGGTGGGTCTGTTTTTATTTATGATAATCCGAAACGCTCCGGCCGACTTGTAGATTGGCATACAGACCTATTAGCAAAGACAGGAGAATTCTGTCGAGAACGAAAAGAATGGTGTTTTAAGACAAAAACACTTCCCCAAATAGCCGTTGTTCATAGTGAAACAACATTCTATAAAGAGAATGAACCGTTATACCAAAAATATGGAGCCGTCCTTCAGCCGATAGAAGGAGCAACAACAATATTACTGGAAGCAGGATACTCTGTAGATATATTGAATGAAGATACATTAACAAAAGTTATCTCTCAATATCCCATAGTTATTGTGCCAGAGCGTTCTGCAATTCCAGACTCAGTAATATCCGTTATAAAAGAATATGTCCAGAAAGGAGGAAAACTAATCCTTTCGGGTTCCTTCCTTGCAGAAAAATATGGAGAATGGTTAGGTGTTGAACCTGTAGAAGGAAAAATAAAAGGTTGGTTACCTGTTCCCGGCGGGAGCGCTGTCCCTACCGCAGGCGAATATCAAAAAGTCCGCCCTACTACGGCAAGAGGGATTTTTACTATCATGAATAATCAAGAGCAAGGAAGAGATGAAACGGAATTTCCTCCTGCAACATTAACAAAACTGGGAGAAGGAATGGTTCTTGCTATCCATGGTCCTTTCTTTAAATACTACAATTCCCATCCTGTCCCTGCTTATCGTCAAATATTAGCATTCTGGATGAATGAATTGGGCACAGAAAAATTAATCCGCCATGAAGGTCCATGGTATATAGAATTATCTGCTCGACAACGAGAAAATCAAATACTGCTGAATTTAGTTAATCGTGCTGTAGAAGGATATTTGAGTTCCGAACGACACATGGTAGAAGGGGTTCCAATTGTTCAGGGTATTATGATTACTATCCCTAAAGCATGTATTCCTTCAGATAAAAAACCTATAAGGGCTTATATAGCACCTGCTCAAATTCCTGTTAATATTGTAGAGGAGAAAAATCAATACAAGATAGTTGTGCCTCAAGTTCATATTTATGATATAGGAGTGATTGAGTTACAATAATATTGTAAGTTCCTTCATATAAATTGAAAGGAGATGTTCTATGGCTGAACTCAAAGTTGGAAATAGCGTAATCCAGGTTATTCAAGGCGATATAACAAAAGAAACAACAGACGCAATTGTCAACGCAGCGAATAAATCACTATTAGGTGGAGGTGGAGTAGATGGAGCCATTCATCGAGCAGGGGGTCCAGCAATTTTAGAAGAATGTAAAAAATTAGGTGGTTGTGAAACAGGCGATGCAAAAATAACTACAGGAGGAAGATTACCTGCGAAATATGTAATTCATACGGTAGGTCCTGTATATCGTGATGGAAAACATGGCGAGCCAGAACTATTAAAAAATTGCCATATCCGTTCACTGGAGGTAGCAATTGAAAATAATGTGAAAACAATTGCTTTTCCTGCAATTAGTTGTGGCGTTTATGGGTATCCCATAGAAGAAGCCAGCAAAATTGCTATTGGAACGGTAAAAGAATTTTTAGAAAAACATCCTGATTGCGGCATTACCCTGGTCCGTTTTGTAATGTTCGGTAATGATACCTATTTCCCTTTCAACTCTACCCTTTGTGATTTAGGCGGAATGTAAAAAGAAAAAATACAGAATTTACTTTTTCTGTTTTCGTAATTTTTCAGCAGATTCAAGGATAAGTGTTTCCGTTTCTTCCCAACCGAGACAGGGGTCTGTTATACTTACACCATATTCTGGCTCTTTCCCCGGCGGAGGGAAAGGCTGATTTCCCGCTTTAATATTACTTTCCAGCATTGCCCCTAAAAGAAAGGGATTTCCCTCTATTCGTTGTTGTACTACATCACGCAAAACATGAGCCTGCAACGGATATCTCTTACCACAATTCGCATGACTACAATCTACAACAATCCGCGGCGGTAAACCTGCCTTTTGCATTTGTTCCGTAGCCTCGATGACGCTTACAGGGTCATAGTTCGGTCTGCCTCTGCCTCCACGGAGAATAATGTGGGACATCGAATTCCCGGCAGTTTCAATTACACAAGAAATGCCATCTTCATCAATTCCTAAAAAATGATGACTTCCACGGGCTGAAACCATAGCATCAATAGCAACCTGTAAATTTCCATCGGTGCTATTTTTAAATCCAATGGGCATTGAAAAACCGCTTGCCATTTCACGATGCGTTTGAGATTCTGTAGTTCTTGCTCCAATAGATGCCCAGCAGACCAAATCCGAAATATATTGAGGCACAATCGGGTCCAATAATTCTGTCCCTGTTGGAAGTCCCATTTCTGCGATACGAGTTAATATCTCACGGGCAAGCTTAAGCCCTTTTATAATATTATGAGTATTATCCAAGTCAGGGTCGTAAATCAGTCCTTTCCATCCTAAGGTAGTACGAGGTTTCTCGAAATAGGTTCGCATAATGATGAAACAAACATCCGAAACCTGTTGCTGCACCTCTAATAATCGCCTTGCGTAGTCCAGGGCTATCTCTTTACTGTGAATGGAACATGGACCTACAATCAACATGAACCGAGAATCATTCCCGTTTAATATATTCCTAACGGTTTCTCGGGATTGAGCTATATGCTCTTTTATATTTTCTGATAAAGGATATAACTGTTTTATTTCCCTTGGAGAAATCAACGGTGTAAACGATAAAACATTGATATTTTCTATTGCTCGGGGTATTTGCTTATCCATGAAATACACTCCACTTGTGTTTCACAAAGAATTTATATATATTCTAACAAATTTACTGCTAATTGCTTATAATTGAATATGAAACAAAAACGATATATGGGATTTTTTAACTCCAAAAAAGTAATATAATATAAAAGAGGAGAAAAAAAGAATGTGTGTTCACTTCAAATTTTGGTGTAGTAGAATAAATTCATTAAAACAGTTTTCAAATTGAAAGTAACGATGATTCGTATAAGAAAAACAGGATTAAGGTCTTTACGGACAAGTGTGATTTTTTTGATAGCGATTGTTATAACCCCTATTGCGTCGCTATTTTTACTCCGTTTATTTGTTGTGACTGATGTTATTTGTTCGGAATATAATGATGTAATCAAAAAAATAAAATCGGGCAAATATGAGAATATTCCTCATTTAGCAAACATAAAAGAAGGGATTAAATTGGTAAGAGATATATTCTGTAGTTTCTTCAAGCCTATGGAATGGAAAACTTATGTTCTGAATAAAAAGACAGGAGACTTAATTGAAGATGGATATAGTAAGACATGGAACAGAGAAAATTCCCCTTCCGAATACTCTTTAAAGACATGTTATTATTTTTTAACAAATAATAAGATGATAGGCAAAGAATTGGATGATTATAGTAAGAACGAGGATTTGTTTTTGCCTAATAAGGACAGGGTTCCAGCGGATTGTGTAAAACGGGAGAAGGACTGGAAAACGGATTTTAAGTATTATTCGGGAAAACTTTTGGATAAGATTCAACAGATTGTAAAAGAACAGGGAGAGCAACCCATTATATACTTTCCCTATAATTCTAAAGGAGAGCTATTAGATATTCTTCAAAATAGATCACAATGGGAGTTAATTGCATATTTAAACACTATTATAAGTTTAGAAGAAGGAGATTATGCTCTGGCATTAGAATGGATAAAAGAATATGTACAGTTTTTAATACTCCTTGATGAAGGTTCTTCGTATATTTTCTTTTACAGCAAATATATATTAGAACTAATCAATTGTTTACCTTTTTATTATCCATTTCCGGAGTATTTCTACGAAGAACTTATAGATTTTATAATAAGATTAAAAAATAAATATGAAACAAGAAACTTCTGGAGAACGATTTGGTTTGAATTATTTGAGGTAGAAAATAGGTATACGGATTTAGATATGAATACAGTCAGTTTAATAAAAAACTGGTATAAGTCAGGGGAGAAGTTTGGAACATTGTTAAGTAGAAGAAAAGCATATAAAGGTTTGTCACGGATTGTGGCAAAATATCGTCCTATTTTAGAGTCCGCAACATGGGAAGACGCGGAAGAGGCTGTTTTTTATAAACGAGGCAAATTAGTTTCCTTTTTCGATAGTGTAGAACAGCATGCAAACCAATATAAATTTACTCCGACAATCTATTATGATCAAAGAATTGGTATCCCTGTTCAATATACAATCCCTACACTGGAACATACGAAAAATATTATTTATTATCGTCATTTGCAGTTATCTTATTTTTATGCCACTATTACACGAGTAGCGTTGGAATATTATCATTCATGCTATGGCGTCTATCCGGAGTCATTGGAAAACTGTTTGAGGGATTACCTTAAAGAGGAAGAAATCACATGGATCAATGATTCTCTGGATATATTCTTTTATGAAGATAAATATATTATTTTCTGTTATCCGATGCCTAAACATGTGAAAGCAACGCTACCTAAAAAACATCGTTTCTATAATGTAAATATTGTGTTGCCTTTTCATCTATATTGAAATTATTTTCCTGAGGTTTGTTTCCTACTATTGATTTCTATAAAAGAGATTGATTACAAGTTAAAAACTTCTGCAAAAAATCAAGCATATATATCTGGGTTACAGTTGGTAGATCTTATTGCGTATCCATCGTATAGATATATTGTGGAACATTATAAATTATATGAGATTAAACAATATACTTTTGGGGATAGAATAATAGATATAGTTAAAAAAAGGTATTATAAAAGTAGAAATGGGATAATCGATGGCTATGGGATAAAAAAGTTGCCATAAAAAAACCCCGATTGCTCGGGGCAAAGGCTTTTATATCCTTCCACCTCCATAATTATGGATTGATTACATATTACCATAAAATTTTTGAAAATGCAAACTTTTTTAACACTAAATTAAGAGCAAATCGAGACATTTCAGAAAAAAATAGAATTAATATAATTAAATCTATTAGTTAGTATTGATTTTTAGTTGTTATTTTTCTATATAGTGTTCAATTTGGAGGAGTTTTTTCTTCCATTCCAATCCAGCGGAGAAGCCACCTAAAGAGTGGTCTGCACATAATACCCGATGGCAAGGAATGATAATAGGAATAGGATTAGTCCGTAAAGCCTGACCTATTGCCCTTGCATATTTTTTTAAAAATCCTGCTCGGTTTGCCAATTCTGCATAAGTACATGTGTTCCCCCATGGAATTTCTCGAAGTGCATTCCATATCCGTTTCTGGAATTCTGTCCCACTTGATATATCCAGAGGAACCTGGTCAAATAACTCAGGTATTCCAGAAAAGTATCTATCAAAGAGGGCTGTTAATAATCGCCCTAATAGGATGTTAGGTCTCTCGTGAAGTAAATAAGGTTTCGCTGAACCTTCTTGGTATAAAAGAATTTTTTGCAATCCTATCGAGGAAATATAACCGTAAATCGTGCCTGTGTTGTGTTTATAAACAAAGTTAGCAGAAGTTAGGGACACTTATTGGTTTCCTTCAATAATTATGAACATATTACAATATATCCAAAATATATCCAAAATTATATCATGCATAGGAAAACTACCTTATGGTTCCTATTATTCTTTCTACGATAACAGCACGATATTCACACTCTGCATTTGGCTTGCGGTATTTGCGTGCCAATCTTGGGAGGTGGAAAGGGCAATGCGTAGTTAAAGAATTTCACTTAAAACAAACACCTTTATTTGTTGCGGAAAGTATTTTACAGGAAAAACCACAAATGGTAGGCTTGGGAGTTTACATCTGGAATGTTCAGGAAATAACCCAAGTGGCACAGATAATAAAAGGAGTTGCTCCACAGACGATAATTATCATTGGAGGACCTGAAGTTACTTATGAATACGAAGACATGCCTATTTTCCATGTAGCCGATTATTTAATTCAAGGAGAAGGGGAAATTGTTTTTTCTCAGTTGGTAGAGGCAATTTTAGCGGGTCAAAAGCCAGAACAAAAGGTATGGGCAGGAGAAATTGACAATTTAAACACGATACAAATGCCTTATGATGATTACACAGAAGAAGACATAGCACACAGAATAATTTATGTGGAGAGTTCTCGGGGTTGTCCTTTCCATTGTGAATTTTGCCTATCTGCCATAAAGACGGGTGTCCGTTTCTTTGATAGGGGACATTTTTTAATGGAAATGGAAAAACTTATACAAAGGGGAGCGAAGAACTTTACTTTTGTAGATAGGACATTCAATGTACGCGATGACCATGCCCTCGAAATTATACAGTTCTTCCTGAAATTTGTGAAGAAGGATATGCGTATCCATTTTGAAATTGTCCCGGATAGATTGAACGATAGAATATTAGAGGAGTTTAAGAAATTTCCTGATGGTACTTTACATCTGGAGGTTGGGTTGCAAACAGTAAACAGAAAAACACAAGAATTAATCTCGCGTCGTCAAAATTTGACAAGAACCTTTGAAGTATTGCAATTCCTGAAAGAGAAAACAGGGGCAAAGATACATGCTGATTTAGTCGCAGGTATGCCTGCAGAGACCTGGGATAGTTTTCGTGAAGGATTTAATTATCTTATTGAAGCCGCTCCACAGGAAATTCAATTGGGGATATTGAAACGACTACGCGGAGCACCGATTTCAAGACATATTGAAGAATATCAAATGGCTTTTGCCCCTTTCCCACCTTATGAAATATTGCAGACAAGCACCTTATCTTTTGAAGAGTTACAGAAGTTAAAAAGAATGGCTCGATATCTTGAACTTTATTATAATCAAGGGAATTTTTCTTACTCTCTTAATTTGTTGTGGAAAACAGGGACTACTCCTTTTGACGCTTTTTCAGATTTTAGTGATTATGTTTGGAAGAAGACAGGAAAAACACATGAATTATCCCTTTCCACCCTTGCTAATTTATTATTTTCATATCTCCTTGCTATGAATAAGTTTCCGCCAGATATTATTGAAAAAGCCATCCGTGAAGATTACAATCAAAAACCCGGGAGAACTGAAAAACTAAATATGTCAAAGAAAATTTCTGATTAGAAAAACATTCCTTTACGAATAATGTTGTAGAAAAAGAATTCTTCATATATGTAAAATAACATTGAAAAATATATTAGACAAAGGAGAAATATATGACAGTTCCAGAAAGAAAGCCCATAGTAAGTGTTATTATGGGAAGTGCATCAGACTGGGATGTAATGTCAGGTGCAACAAAAATATTAAAAGATTTTGACATCCCTCATGAAGCCCGTGTTTTATCTGCACATCGGACTCCTGATATGTTAAGAGAATATGTGAAATTTGCAGAGGAGCGTGGAGTAGAAGTATTTATCACAGGTGCTGGTATGGCAGCTGCATTACCGGGCGTAGTTGCTTCTTGCACGATATTGCCCGTATTAGGTGTGCCGATTCCTTCGGGTGCGTTAAACGGATTAGACGCCCTCTATTCCATTGTGCAAATGCCGCCTGGTATCCCTGTCGGTTGTTTTGCCGTAGGAAAATCAGGTGCTATCAATGCAGGACTGATGGCAGTGGCTATTCTCTCACAAAAATATCCAGAACTGAAAGAAAAATTAACAGAATATCGCGAGAAACAGGCAAAGAAAATTCTGGAAACAAATCTTCCTGAAGAGTAATTTTTCTAAAACATAGGAATTGTATTTTTGCTATCTGGTTGTTTTGTCTTTTGTGCTTTTTTTATTGCAAGTTTTGTGCATGCAACAACAGGTTTTGGTTCTGCGTTGGTTGGCATGCCTATACTTGTATTTGCTATTGGGCTACAGATTTCCGCTCCACTTTTAGCCCTGTTAGGGCAGATTGTTAATTTAGGGGTCCTTTGGCAGAACTGGAAAGACCTCGATTGGAAACATTCTCTTATACTGATTGTTCCTTCCATTTTTGGCGTTCCTATCGGATTGCTACTTCTTAAAGGGGGTAATGAGGAACTTTTAAATGCTGTGTTAGGAATCATTCTTGTAACCTATGGAATCTATTCGTTCTTCTATAATAACAACCAAGAAATAAATAAAGAAATATCTGTTGTGAGTCGTCCTCATTTTTTTTGGGGTGCCATAGCAGGTTTTTGTGCCGGTATTTTGGGAGGAGCATACAATGCTAATGGTCCTCCGGTAATTATTTATGCAAGTACTACACACAAAGATAAGGGCTCTTTCCGTTCTATATTACAGGCATTTTTCTTTGTAAATGGTTTCATTATCATAGCAGGGCATATCTTTGCAGGTCTGATAACAAAAGATGTTTTCTATTATTCCCTTTGGGGCTTACCTGGTCTTATTGTGGGAATGTATTTAGGTTTCTATGTAGACCGGTTTATTACCCCCCAAAGGTTTCGGAATATTGTTATTACTGGGATAATTATATTAGGTATAGGATTGCTTCTCCCTGTTTTTTATTCCCTATTATTTTAATCCATGTGAAACACTTCACGGATGGGTATAAAACGCGGTTTATTCCCATCCGTCTCCATAAGTGGATTGGTTTTTGCCCACCATTCTTTCATGATGGGTTCTTGAACAATACGGGTAAAGCACCTTTCCGGGTCTTCCGACTCAAAATAGGCAAACAAGTCCAATCCATGACGGTAAATTGAATAATTTCGAAATCCTGCTCGCTGATGAGCCTCCAACACTTCTTTGCCTATATCTTCATGCAATTGTTCATATTCCTCTATAACGCTTGTATCTTTAAGTCTCATCATAAAAGCATATCTATACATACACATCTCCTTTATTTTACTTTTTTTATATTGTATAAATTTGTATAATTTTATCTATTCCTCAACTTTAATGTAAACATGAAAGGTTTGAATTATGGGTATCCTATCAGTATTCTTATTAGTAGGTGCAGCTTTTTCAGAGACAGGAAATGAAACTCTTTTGCAAAATGCATATCTTAATGGTGAAGCCCTTCTATTTTGCAGGAATGTTTTAAGTGGATGGATGCAATTTGTAGACCCGGAAACTGATTTATTCCCACGAAATTTAAAAGGCGATACTTACTGGAATGCGAAAGATTGTTCGGCAGATAATTATCCCTTTCTCACTTTGAGTGCTTATTTTACAGACCGTTATATATTCGAAACACGGATGAAGAATATTCTTAAGAACGAACAAAAATTATGTAATCGGATAGACCGACTTCCCGATGATTGGGACCTCGTTAAAAAATCTTTTCGTCAACCTGAACCTAAATTAACCGACCTTATCTTTGGGGCATCGGAATATATCAAAGATGGGTTATTACCCTTAACGGAATATCTGGGGCCCACAGAATGGTCTAAACGAATGATAGGGCTTATGGATGATATATGGAAAAATTCAAAAATAGAAACAGAAGTAGGTTTATTACCCGATGTTTCCCATGAAGTTGGAGGAGATTTATTACAGGGATTGTGTCGAATATATTGGTTAACAGGAGATGATAAGTATAAAGAATGGGCGTTTCGGTTAGGCGATTACTTTTTCTTATATCATCTACCAACCGATAGTGAATATTTCCAATTGGATGACCATGGTTGTGAAGTTTTTGGAGGACTTTCTGAAGTATATTTGTTGTCTGCATATAAAGCCCCTGATAAAAGGGAACAATGGGAAGAACCAATGCACAGGATGATACAGAAAATACTGGACATTGGGCGAAATAAAGAAGGGCTATTCTTTGAGGCTATTAATCCAAAAGAGAAAAAGGTTCTTCGAGAAACACTGACTGATAATTGGGGTTATAACTATAATGCAATAGCTACCGTAGGAATTCTGGATAATCAAAATGAATACTTGCAGGAAGTACAAAAAACTCTCGATAATTTATGGTCTTCACGAGATTATCCCTGGGAAAATGATGGAGCCGATGGATTGGCAGATTCTTTAGAAGGCTGTATAAATTTAATAAATCGTTTTCCGTCGGTAAATGCAGAAAGATGGGCTGATTATACGGCACAGCGTCTTTTGAAAAAACAAAGACCGTCTGGAATCGTGGAAGGTTGGCATGGAGATGGGAATACCGCAAGAACCATGTTAATGTATGCGTTCTGGAAGTCTCAGGGATGTTATGTTTTTCCATGGAACGCAGAGGTATATGTTGGTTCTATAAAGACCGAAGTCAAAACACTACGAATTGTAGTAAAATCACATTGGAAATGGACAGGAAAACTACTATTTGATGTGCCAAGACATAAGGTTTATTTCCATTTTCCTATGGATTATCCACGATTAAATCAATTCCCAGAATGGTTCACTGTGGATACGGATAAAGAATATCTTGTTCACATTGAAGGAAAAGATGAAATAAAGATTAAAGGGGAAGAATTGCAAAAAGGATTGTTCTTAGAACTTATGCCGAATACTTCAATTTTAATTACTATAACTGAGTTATAAAAGTTAATTGCTCGTTACTTTTTGTTTTTTCTTTCGATAGATGTGAGAGATGAGCATCAAGACTAAAAATGCAATAACGATACCAATCCCTTTATAACCTACTTTTGATATTATAGACCAAATGGCACCTATTAGCGATAAAGTGAATGCAATGAATAATAAAATGTTCCATGACCAGAATTTTAGCCCTTGTGGAAAATCATCTTTCAATAGTTTTTTCTGGTTTAAAAGTAGCCAGAAGGATAGATAAGCCAAAGGTAACAAGGTCATGCAAAATACGGAAGTTGGTATAGCAAGCCACATTTGAGCATCTTTCCAGAATAATACGCCGAGCAGGCTAATCGAGACCATAGCACCACCTATAAATTGAGGGAGACCCCGTAAAGGACGGTTTAAAAGTTCACAAAAGCATAGACTATTAATTAACATTAACATAGAGGATACCCCTAACCCCATTCCCAAAACACCAATGCCAAAGATATATTTTGCAACGGTAGGACCTGTTAAAGGTGTTAAGGCATCGGAAAGATTAAAAGCATCTCGACGAACCATCATAGCCGATAATTTACGGTCGGCTTCTGGTAGTCTTTTAATTCTTGCTTCTTTTTCTTCTTTTGATAGAATGTTCCATTGTTCCTTCCCTATTTCATAGATAATTCTTCCTTCGATAAGGCTCTGGAAACTACCCATTAAATTAGGGGCGGGTTGGATAAGATTTCCTTTTTCATCTTGTTCCCCTAAGAAACCGGGAGCAGGTTTTGCATGGAATTGTGCAGCTGAAGCAATAACTACACAACTTGTTGCTAAGATAAATGGAATAAACAAGCCTGTTGCAAGGTCGAATATTGCAAGTCCACGAAATTCCCTGTCCCATCCTTTTCGTAACATGGAGTAAGGGAGCATAAAAGTCATGTTAATTCCTACGGCTGTGGCTGCAGAGCTTATCATTACATCCCGCTGTTGTGAGACAATCAGGTTTATCCAATAGGTTCGAAACTTTTCCGGAACTTGTTCTATATAGGGCATTAGTTCTTTTGATGGGTAGAAAAACAAGGAGAAATCAGGAATAAACCCTGCTAAATATTTTTGCCAGTGGATTTGCCCTTTGATGTTTAATACAATAAATACACCGAAGAAGCAAATGACAACAGAAGCAACCATAAGTTTTATGATAACTTCAAAGATCTTTACACCTTTGCCTCCGAAGGTATAGAGCGTAAGAAATGTTAGATTAATGCATAGTATCAGTATCCCTATGATAACCTTTCCTATAAACGGTTCAACCGTTGGGGGGCCGAATAGGTGAGGGAGTAAATTTTGTTGTATAGACGCAATGGCAATAGAGTATTGAGGCATTGCCCAAACAAAATTTGCAAGCATGGCTGCCAATAGCCAGCTCCAGCCTAATAGGGGGTTTACATGTTCGTTAATCATTCTAACGGGACTGCGACCTGTTGATAAAGTTACATAAGATATCGCACTTAACATAATAATACCTGCTATCATGGCTAACGGTTGTAGCCAGAGAAAGCCAAACCCAACAAGCACTCCCAAATACATGCTGGAGGATAATGAACCTCCACCTAATGTGGTAGCACTTTGTAACCATCCTGGACCTGAAAATCGAACAAAGGTTTTAAATAATGCCCACTTTCCTTGTTGACGGGACTGAACTAATAATTCTCGTTCTTTTTGTATGTTGGGTGCGATGGATTTTATTTGCTCTAATATGACATCTTTTTTTTCTGACACGAATAAGACCCTTATATATTATGAAAATAAATTTTTGTTTAGTATATATATATTATTTTTATAATAGATTTATTGTATTTAAACTTTAAGGGGATAATCCTGTTCAGGATTATTCCCAATTTTAGATTGTTTGAAATTTTATCTTATGTAATCATTTAAGATGTTTTCAAGCAATTCCTGACGACCACTTTGGAGTTTTGGTTCACCATGTTCTTCAGCGTATTTTGCTAATTCGACGAAAGAAACCTTTTTACTTTCAATTTTCTTGCCTAAGTCTTTATCCCAGCCTGCATATCGCTGTGCAATGGCTTTTTCGAATACTTTGTCTTTAATAAGTTTTTCGGCTATTTTAAGACCACGAGCAAAAGCATCCATTGCTCCGATATGTGCATAGAATAAGTCTATGGGGTCTATGGACTGACGGCGAACATGAGCGTCAAAATTTAGTCCACCTGTAGTAAATCCACCTGCTTTTAAGATGATATACATGGCTAAAGTCGTGTCATATAAGTCTGTTGGGAATTGGTCTGTATCCCAACCTAATAGTAAATCTCCCCGATTAGCATCCACAGAACCCAATAGCCCATTTATTGCGGCAAATGCTAATTCGTGATGGAAAGTATGGCCTGCTAAAGTGGCATGATTGGCTTCAATGTTTAACTTAAAATGCTCCACCAATTTATAATGTTGAAGAAAAGCGTAACAACTGGCGGAATCAAAATCATATTGATGTTTTGTTGGTTCTTTAGGTTTTGGTTCAATGTAAAATTGTCCTTTAAATCCAATTTTTTTCTTATAGTCCACAGCCATCTGTAAAAACAGGGCTAAGTGGTCTAATTCGCGTTTCATATCTGTGTTAAGCAGTGTATCATATCCTTCGCGACCACCCCAGAATACATATCCGGCACCATCTAATTCATGGGTTATTTCGAGAGCCTTTTTAACCTTTGCAGAGGCAAAGGCAAATACTTCTGGTGAAGGGTTTGTTCCGGCTCCTGCCATAAAGCGGGGATGAGAGAAAAGATTACAGGTGCCCCATAAAAGTTTTACGCCTGTATTTTTTTGATATTTCTTTGCAAGTGAAACAATATGGTCTAACCGTTTATTGGTTTCGGATAATGTATCTGCTTCAGGTGCTATATCTGTATCGTGAAAACACCAGAAGCCGACACCTAACTTTTGATAAAATTCAAACGCTGCCTCAAGTGTCTGCTCTGCAATTTTCATCTCATCACTTCCACTACGGAAATTACGAAAGAGTGTTTGCGACCCAAACATATCCGCACCAGTTCCGCGGAAGGTATGCCAATAACATACCGCAAAACGAAGGTGTTGAGCCATTGTTTTTCCCAACACCTTTTCTTTGGGATTGTAATACTTAAATGCAAGAGGATTTTTAGAATCAGGACCTTCATAAGCAATAGGTTTCTTTATTTCAGGAAAATATTCAGCCATGAGTTAAACCTCCTTTGATGGTTATTTTTAAGTTTTATACATTATACTTATATAATATTTTTTATTACATCTTTGTTCATCTACAATCTTGTTTAAAAAATGATTCATTGGGTGCTTTCAGGACAAAAATAGTGCGTGGAAAATCATCGCTACCTGAACCTGTATCGGGCATAAATTCTAACCAATGTCTTATTGGCTTTTCTCCGCTGGTATCGAGGTCATTGGCTATAAGCGAAAAGGTCGTTTTACTGCCTGCTTGTAATTTAATAGGTGTTAATTCTGAAGGTGGGAAGTGAACCTCATAGTAGGTATATGGGTCTTTCCGTATTACGGCAAGTTGAACGATGTTATTAACAGTTTCTTCCTCACGACCAGGTCCTACATAAAGAAAAACTTCAGGACCTTTGGCTGTTCGTGTTAAACTCCATTCCCATTCCCCCAAAAACAATTCCAGATTATCCGCACACCAGACAATATCCCCTGCAAACGGTTGATAAAATTCATTATCATAAACCTGAACCGCCATGTAAATGCCATCCTCATTCCAGGCACATTTCAAGGATGCTTGCAGGTCTTGTGTGTTTTGTTCGGGGTCAAAACGAATGGGATATAACAGTGGATATTCAGGAATATTTTGCCATTCTATCAGGTCTCCATCTATAGAAGGTTTATTATGAATATAAGGAATGGATATTGATGGATAAATGGGGAAAGGCAAATCAAAAGAAAGTGTAGAACTATTTTGATTTACTATAACTTTCGCTTTGGGAACAGGATATAATTTGGGGAGACCTGTATCTCGATTTATTTTTATCATCGGAGAAACGGATTGTCGTCCAGCAAGTTGGAATTCGTTGCAAGGGAACGAAAGGTTCCAAGGGGAAGGAATGTCCCAGAGAATTTTCACCATGGCCGCTTCGTCTGTTAAATTATTTATTTGCATGGGGATTTCAATCTGAATTGGACTACCCCATTCCCACTCAATAGGATGTATCTGAATAGAAGATTTCCATAAATTACGCAGGTCTATTTTTTCTTTTGAAACAATATCTATTGGCTCGATGTTGCCCGGTTTTATAACTGACCAGGAAACAGTGTTCCCATTCACTTGAACCCATAGATAATGATGAAAACCACCTTCCTCCGGGTCCGTGCGAATAGGACCTCCGCCTCCACCGGATATTGCATATTGGATATTTCCGCGTCTGCCTACATTTAGATAGCGATGGTCATGTCCTGCAAATACAAACACACTTGGAAACGGTTGTAAAAGGGATTCAATGGTAGACCATCCTGGATGTTTCGGGTCAACAAAATAAGGTTTATGGAAGAAAACAAAAAGGTGTTTTTCCTTTACTTTTGCTAATTCTTTTTTAAGCCATTCTATCTGAATATCGGAAAAGGTGTCTATCTGACCAGGCTCTTCAGTATCTAAAAATATAAAACGAGCATTTCCATAAGTAAACGCATAACATACAGGACCCATTCTCTGTTTATATATTTCCTCGGATGCTTTATCGGATATATCGTGATTACCCGGTGCTGGGAAAAAAGGTATATGAAGTTTAGCAATAATATTTTCAAATTCTGACCATTGAGAATCTAAACCTTCGACGGCACCTCCTAAAATTAAATCACCCAGACTTATGACAAATGGAGGTTTTAATATATTCCATTCATCTATCATCCGAAAGAAGAAAGGAGAAAACTCATGAGGTTCGCCGGGCTGTGTATCCCCAACGACAATAAAATGGAATTGTTCTGAACATAAGGGAGGATTTTCTCGAAGTGATTTGAATGATTTTTCAACAATAGTCTCTGGGTTTCCGTTAATAGAAAAGAGGAGGAATATTGAAAGATAAAAAATAATCGTTGAGATTGCTTTATTTAACATTTTTGTGTTCCTAACTTCTGGTAAAATAAGTTTGCTTATTATTTTATAACGAAAGGACCCTTGAGAGAAAAATTTATTGTTAATGACTAGATGTTAGTTTATATAAAGACTGTAAAATAGGTACAAAATTATTGTTCAGAGATACTCTTCCAGATTGAATAGGCGAGTTTTTCACTTCCATCTATTCTAATCAATCCAATGGTATCCTTTTCATCTAAATCATGTAGCCATGGCCAGCCTAACATGAATAACTGTATTCCTCTGTCCTTTGTAAGGCGAGTAGTTAACTGAGTTAAGAATTCGGCTTGTGCTTGTTCACCTCCCAATGCTTCAAGAGATGACCAGGCAATTTCAGAAAATCCAAAGGGCTTCTCAGGCATGTAGTCAACACAACGAGAATAGTAATCATCTTGAATTTGGGAGGGATGGGTTATTCCTAATGAGTAGGGATAACTGGTGAAAATGAGCAAGTCCATTTTATCAGGATTGAAAAAGCGAAGTACTTCTAAATCTGCTTCCCTGTTTTCAGAGACTATTTCTCGGGCAAAAGTGCAAAATAGGTTTGTAGCAGGCGAAATCTTTTTTGCTTCATCGTATATCTCTTCATAAAGTGAAACGAAATGCTCAAATCCATTATTGCCCTCCAATCCATATTTTTCATACCATCTATTTACTTCATTACCAATGGAGAGATATAAAGGTTTTATGACTTTAATCACATTTAAGACGCTTTTTTTATACTCTGCTCTCCATTTTGAGTCGCTTAAACTTGGATTGTCCATCCCTGGTGGTGCCACAAGAGATAAACCGGGTCCTATAAATGACAAATGAATAAGGGGAAACATTCCGTTCTCACGAATGAATTGCTGAACAAAGATTTTTCCCCAATCCCCTTTCAAGTCGCTTGCAAGATTGTAAAATGGTGTAGGTCTACCCCATACAGGAACAAATTCTGAATACTGTTTTGCTTGTGAATAGGCATCCTCAAAAGATTGTCCCTGGGCAGGAATAGGTAACAGTCCCATAAAGAAACCTCGTACAGGGATTGGAGGGTTATCTATTGGTTTTAATATTTCTGGCTTCTTACAGCCGATAGATAAGAGGAGTAATATAAAAATTAAAATTTTGATAGAAAGAATCTGTTGTTGTGAAGTTCCTCTGAACATAAGTTTTATCCTGAGATATATATATATTATACAAATTATTTAATAAAAAACTATAAACTATAAAGAAACAAGGGAGCAGTTTTGAAACTGCTCCCCTGCCTTTATTAAAAAGGTATAGGGTTTAATTGTTCATAAAAGGTGATACTTTACGCCAACGAAGCAATAGCAATCCGGAGACTAATCCTAATGCAATCATATCTGGAATATGCGAACTATCCGAGGTAGTTCCCGAACCGCATGACACGATGAAGCGACGTTTTACACCCTTGCTGATGACAAGGTCTACCGCAGTTCCGCGGTCTACTTGTGTCCCCGCAGTCGGTGCTTGGCGAATTACTTTCCCTTTCGGAACTTTATCACTATATTCCTGAGTTACTTTACCTACAACCAGGCCTGCCGAAGTAATTAAAGACTTTGCTTCTGCTTCGGTTTTACCAACAACATCTGGGACGGCAACTTTATTGCTTTGCGGTTCTCCTTCGCCTTCAACTGCACCTTCTGGGATTCCTTCGGGAGTTCCTTCGTGTGTACCTTCGGGAGTGCCTTCAACTATACCTTCTGGAGTTCCTTCGGGAGTTCCTTCGGGAGTGCCTTCAACTACACCTTCTGGAATTCCTTCGGAAGTGCCTTCGGGAGTGCCTTCAACTACACCTTCGGGAGTTCCTTCTTGTGTGCCTTCTCCTTCAGGAGTTGGTTCTTGGCTTATTATCTTTGGTGCTTTCGGGTCATTGAACATAGGGACATAAGCATAGATATCGTTGATCCTTACCTGTGCCAATACTAATTCGGCATTTCCTCCATTGCCTATCATGGTAAAGTGGATATTGACTAATTCGATGCCATCTCCTTTTGTCCCTAAGTTTTCTTCGCCCGCAGCACTAATTCTTAAACTACCACTGGAATTTGCATCATCGTTGTAAACCAATACCAATCCACTTGCAGAAGGACCTAATTCTACGCTATCCACCTGAGCTAAATCTTTATCAAAATTAAGCACCATCACAAACCCGGAGATGTTTGATACATTATCCGCTAATACGGATATAGTTTTCTTTGTCCCAGGTTCGCCTGTTAATGGTTCACTTAACTGGACATTTACAGAGGCATCAGATTTTTCTATTGCAGCTAAGATGGCTTCTGCGGATAATGAACCTGCATCGGCTAACCACAAAACATCCTGAAGATATTCATCATAACTCTTTTCTAATCCTTTGGTCTTGGGCGGTGTTATATTTTTTCCGGCTAACCAACGCTGGATTAAACTGGAGTCAGCACTGTCTACCAACCCATCAAGGTTAATATCACCCGATTTCATGATGCATGCATTACCGGGAACATTCTTAACCCAATAGGAGAGAATATATTGTGCATCTGCTGTTTCTACAATTTTGTTATTGTCCGCATCACCATGGATACAGCCACCGGTAACACATAACTGTCCATCTTCTAATTCTAAATCCAGAGGTTTTGTTTGAGAATTTATCTCTCCTGTGTTTGAAACATCATAAAGTCTTACACCATTTCCTGCTCCATCATCAGGAATAAGATGTAATGGCCCACATTGAGTATCTTCTAAAGATAGATTGGGTTTTGCCAGAATATTGAATAATGTTCCTGAACCATATAAACTTCCACCTTCCGCACCAGCCGCAGCAATACGGACATTATAGACACCTGCTCCTGTGTATATTGCATTTGCAGAAATCATCATACCTACGGTTATACCCGAAGGTTCTACTTCCATGTTATCCATATCTAATAGCAAGTCAGCAGGAAGTTCCGCGTCAATCTGTATTGATGTTGTAGATACATCATAAACCGATTTTGAATTTACAGGGATACGCACCCGTGTCTGTTGTGGATCTTGTGGGTTTCTTTCCCATAGATACAAACTAGGTTCCTTGTAGGCAACATCATCAGGGAAGAATACTGTCAAAAATTGACCTTTAACCTGTTCGGATGCAGGCGATAGAGTAGTATAACGGTCTACATCACTCACGGCTTGAATGGCATATTCATAATAAGTTGAAGGCTGGACAGTTGTATCTTCATATTCAAGTCCAGAAATATAACCTTCATAGGGCTGAGCCGATGGATTATTTAATCTCTCCCAAGCAGGATTTCCCACTACACGGCGGTATACATTATATCCGGCTATGTTGTATTCTGGATTTGTGTCCCATGCGATACGAACACTACGCGGTCCACTATAAACCCGTGGTTGGGTCGGAACCTGTATGTTTCCAGGTTCTAATTCTACAAGAATATAGGCTCCCGCATTTACAGGTTGTAATGTTTTTGGCTTATATTTGCGTTTTGTGAAGTCTAACCGGTAAGGTGGATTTAATGTTCCCAAATTAGTCCATGAAAAGCGTCCATTGGCATCAGTTACAACCGGTGCAGTGCTTTGTTTATCCGCAATACTTATTTCAACGGTTACACCTGCTATGGGTTTACGACTGATACTATTAATGACTACCCCTTGAACTGTGTTGGTTGTTTCTCCTTCAACAGTTCCTTCCGGGGTTCCCTCAGGAGTTCCTTCGGGAGTGCCTTCAACTACACCTTCTGGAGTGCCAATATATTCACCCGTGAAACTAAAAGTCTCTATATTTGAATACAATTGTCCACCTGTTAGGCGATATAGAGCCTGAGATTGGATTTGAGCAGGACCTTGAGCAGAAGACGGAATGCTTATATTCATACTTAGTGTGAATGGGAAAGATGGTACAAATATCCATCCAAATTCTAATGGATTTGTTCCGTCTGAAACAGTACCTACGGCAGGAGCAATAGGAGGCTGATTTGTTCCGCCCTGATATTGCCATCCTGCGGGAAGTAAACAGGTCAAACCCAATGCGGTTATTGTGTTCGATGTGTTTTTATTAAATGTAATGTTTACATTGATTGTGCTTCCGGGAACATATTTGTTTAGCCCTACAGCATCCCCAAAAACTCCTTGAACAATGTTTATTTCATTGCTCGTTTGTGCATTTCCTTTTGTTATTGAAATAAACAATAGGACTGTTAGCACTAAATAAATGCTTATGATTTCCCTACATCGGTTGGGAAAAGCACTTGTTGTAAAAAATTTTTTACTCATATTTGTCTCCTTCTTCTAATCATTTGTTGGTTATTTATTTGTCTAAACTAATTTTACCATAATTAAAATACATTTACCGTGAGATATTGTAACAGTGAAAGAAATTAGAGGCATCCCCTTTTGCAGCAAGTAGGATGCCTCGTTGATTCATTGCAATAACCCTTCTCTATTATTAGTTGAGAAATGGGGATTTTGTTTTCCGACCTATGTGAATAAATAGTAATCCGGATGTTAAACCAAGCAGAATCATGTCAGCCAGATAAGAACCACTGGTATTGCTGGAACCACAAGACACGATAAACCGAGGTTTAGTCCCTTTACTCACAACGATATTAACAGCACTTCCTGCATTTACTTGTGTCCCTGCAGATGGGGTTTGGCTAATTACCTTACCCGCAGGAATGCTATCACTATATTCTTGAGTAACTGTTCCTACAGTCAAACCAGCCGAAGTAATTAAAGACCTTGCTTCTGCTTCGGTTTTACCAACAACATCTGGGACGGCAACTTTATTACTTTGCGGTTCTCCTTCGCCCTCAGTAGTTCCTTCCGTAGTTCCTTCACCTTCTGGTGTAGGTTCTTGTTTCAAAATTTTTGGTGCTTTCGGGTCGTTAAATAGTGGGACATAGGCATATACATCATTAATTCGTACCTGGGCTAATACCAACTCTGCATTCCCCTCATCTCCCTTCATACGAAAACGAACTTTTAATAATTCAACACCACTGCCTTTCCCCCCCCATATTCTCTTCGCCCGCAGCACTTACTCTGAGATTCCCACTATCATTTACATCCGAGTTATAACTCAGCGTTAATCCTGTTGCTGCACTACCTAATTGAACACTCAACACCTCTGCTAAATCTTTATCAAAATTCAACATCATGTTATAGCCCGATACATTGGATACATTATCTGCTAATACAGATATAGTTTTTTCTGTCCCTGCAGAGCCTGTTAATGAATCGCTTAACCAAACATTTACAGTAACATCTGCCTTCTCTATATCAGCCAAAATGGACTCTGCGGATAATGAACCTGCATCGGCTAACCACAAAACATCCTGAAGATATTCATCATAACTCTTTTCTAATCCTTTGGTCTTGGGCGGTGTTATATCTTTTCCAGCTAACCAACGCTGGATTAAACTGGAGTCAGCACTGTCTACCAACCTGTCAAGGTTTATATCACCTGATTTCAAAATGCATTCGTTACCGTTATTCTTCTTTACCCAATAATCCAAGACATATTGAGCATCTGCTTTCTCAACAACTTTATTATTGTCCGCATCACCATGGATACAGCCACCGGTAACACAAAGTTGCCCATCCTGTAACTCTAAATCCAGAGGTTTTGAACTTTGTGTCACATCATATAAACGCACTCCATTACCAGCACCATCATTCGGAATAAGATGTAATGGTCCACATTGTGTCCCTTGAATAGATAAATTGGGCTTTGCAAGAATGTTAAATAATGTTCCACTTCCATATAAACTACCCGCCTCCACTCCTGCTGCTGTGATACGGACACTAATCTTATTGTTTTTATATGTGGCATTCGCTGCCATCATCATCCCTGCAGTTATTCCTGACGGCTGAACATCTATTGAACTGGGGTCTAATAATAATTCAGAAGGTAATTCGGCATCTATTTGGACGGATGTAGCGGATACATCATAAACCGATTTGGAGTTTACCGGGATACGCACCCGTGTCTGTTGTGGGTCTTGAGGATTCCGTTCCCACAAATATAGACCTGCATCTTTATAATTTACCTGTTCTGGGAAGAATACCGTTAAAAATTGACCTTTGACCTGTTCGGATGCAGAGGATAAATTGGTATAACGGTCTACATCACTCACGGCTTGAATAGCATATTCATAATAAGTTGAAGGCTGGACAGTCTTGTCTTCATATTCAAGTCCAGAAATATAACCTTCATACGGCTGAGAGGATGGATTATTCAGTCTTTGCCATGTTTGGGACCCTACTACACGGCGATAAACATTATATCCTGCGATGTTATATTCAGGGTTTGCATCCCATCCTATACGGACGCTACGTGGACCGCTGTATACACGAGGGGTTACAGGTCTCTGTACATTTCCAGGTTCTAATTCCACCTGAATATTAGCACCGGAGTTAACGGGTTGAACAGTTTTGGGTTTATATTTGCGTTTTGTGAAGTCTAAACGATAGGGAGGTTGAAGTGTCCCTAAATTAGGGAATGAAAACCGCCCATTGGCATCGGTTACGACGGGAGCAGTACTTTGTTTATCTGCTGTACTGATTTCTACGATTACGCCTGATACAGGCTTTCTGCTGATACTGTTAATAACCTGACCTTGGACATTATTTGCAGATTGCCCCTCAACATGCCCGATAAAAATAGTGCTTAATGTTATTCCTATAAATAATAGGATTGTGGATAATACAAGTACTTTTGTTAGATAGGTTTGAAGCAAAACACACTTTTAGACATACCCTTTCTCCTTGTCTTTGGGTTTAATTTTTTACCGCTTTTACAATGAGTCCCTTTTATTCTCATCGCACCCTCCCCTACCAGAGAGGCCATTTAAATTCATAAATTTTAAAATTTTGCAAAGATTTTTTTATTAGGATGAATATGATTTATTTGAAAGCTTTTAAAAGAATAAAACAATTCTCAATTTTGTTTTAGAAATTGTTTACATATACTATTTCTAACAAAATATATCTATCTTTTTTAGAAAATGGTGAATGAAATTGTTAATAAAAGCAAACATGGAGTGTTAAAAATATAATATAAATGTCTATTAGAAGAAAAAAGAGTGGGAGTTATTTATAAGAATTAGTATTTATATCTTTATGTAGTAGGAATGCTATTTTTTAATAGGGATTTTATATTCTTTCATTTTTCGCCATAGTGTAGAACGAGAGATACCCAGTATTCTTGCCGCTTCTGTTTGATTGTGATTTACTTTTTCCAATACTTTCTGAATATGGTTTGCTTCTATTTCTGCTAAAGGTAAAAGCCCGTTATCTTGTTCGTTAGGAAGAGCAAGTATCTTAAATCTTCCCTGTTGTATATTTTCAGGCAAATCATATATATGGATAATAGGTTCTTCCGCCATAATTACTGCATGGGCAATAATACTTTCCAGTTCGCGGACATTTCCTGGAAATGGATAAGTTCTCAACATAGCGAGGGCAGAATTATCAATTCCTTGAACATTTTTTCCAAATTTTTGATTGTATCTTGAAATAAAATGCTGAATTAATGTGGGTAATGCATCTATTCTTTCGCGTAGTGGAGGAATTCGAATTTGTATTACATTAAGTCTATAGAACAAATCGTCCCGAAACCTTCGTTTTTCGACCTCTTCCTGTAAATTTTTATTTGTGGCGGAAAGGATACGGACATTCACTTTTTGTATGGTATTAGAACCCACAGGGCGAATTTCACCATTTTGAAGAACGCGAAGTAATTTTGCCTGAGTGGATAAAGCCATATCACCGATTTCATCTAAAAAGACCGTTCCGCCATCTGCTTCTGCAAACAGACCTCGCTTATCTTTTTCGGCACCTGTGAAAGCCCCTTGAACATGCCCAAAAAGTTCACTTTCTAATAAATTTTCAGGTAATGCCGCACAATTTATGGCAATAAAAGGTTTGTCTCTACGGGAACTAAGCCGATGAAGTATCTGAGCGACGACTTCTTTTCCAACACCACTCTCACCTAAAATTAGAACGGTACTATCTGTGGGAGCAACCTTGCGGATAATTTCTACAACACGGCGCATCTGGGTGTTATTACCCGATAATTCTTCAAATAAAATTTGTTCAAACCCGGCTTCTTGCAGTTGTTCTCTACGATGTTCCAATATAGCCCGATGAACCATTACCGCGATATCCGTGGGGTCGCACTTTTTGGGGATATAAAAATACGCCCCCATGCGTATCCCTTCGAGGGCTTGTTCTATCTGTTCCATATTGTAAAGAAGAATTAATTTTACGGAAGGAAACTTTTGTCGAAGAAAGGAAACGAGATTGATATTGCCTTTATATTCTATGGTTAAGTCTAACAGAATTACATCGCATACTGTTCTGCGGGAACATGTCAAAATCTGTTCCATGGAATTACATAAAATTACAGAGTGTCCTGTTCCTTCAATAAACCGGGAAACAGTAGTAAGATAATCCACATCAGAGCCTATAATAAATACAGTTCCTTGTTCTTGGGCAAGAGGAGGTTCATTTTGCCCAAGAAATTTTAAGTTGATAATTTCTTTTTTTGTTTTTCTATCTGACATGATTTTCCCATCAATTATTCTTGAAATTAATTGTATCAAAAATTCAGTAATAGATAAAGAATTGTTTTTTATATATACGAAGAGTATATTTATGAATAGGACGAGATAAGGACAAAAAAATGTTTTATTCTTGTTCATTTGAGTTATAATAAAGTGTAGAAAAGTAAGTGTGGTGTTTTATAATAGAAATCATATATGCTTATGAATATATGGATAACAGTAACCCTTAAAAATGGAGATTGATTATGAGAGGGCGTGTATTTACAACGGGTGAAGTGGCTGCTATTTGTGGTGTATCTTCTGATACGGTTTCTCGTTGGTTTGATATGGGGCAAATAGAAGGTTACCGATTGGGACCGGGTGGTGACCGTCGTATTCCGTATGAGAGTTTACGGAAATTTATGCTGGCACACGGCATTCCATTGGAACGATTGGAAACAAATGAAACAAAAATATTGATAGTAGATGATGACCCGTTTTATCTGGACATTATTCCGGATGCTATTGCCCGTAAAACGGATAAGAACAAGGAGATGATTGTTCTTACGGCATCTACGGGTTTTGATGCCGGTGCCCTTATTGTAGAGCATAATCCGAACCTTGTTATTATGGATATACATTTATCCGATATTGATGGGAGGAAAGTATGTGAACGACTGAAAAGCCGTCATGAAACACGGCATGCCCGTGTTTTGGGAATTTCAGGATTGTTGGAAGAAGATGAAATTGGGAAACTGAAGGAATATGGTTTTGATGATTTCTTAAGAAAACCCTTTTCTTTAGATGTTTTGGTTGAAAAGGTTTTTCGTTTACTTGCTTTACCTCCGGGAAGTGTAAATCGTCCTAAAAATATAGGATTGTAATATATTTATTTTTCATGGGGTTTTTGTTGTATGTTGTGAAAGTGATTTAAAATGAAATTGTCAACATACAAAATTGTTATTATCTATTTTTTAGTTGCCGGGTTGTGGATTGCTTTATCTGATGAGTTTCTACATTGGTTTATTTCAGATAGTGATTTATTAACAAAGGCACAATCTGTAAAGGGATTTGCTTTTGTTCTTGTTACCGGACTATTGCTTTATTTTCTCGTATCCCGTTATGTTTATGCCTTAAAAAAATCTTACCAGCAGGAGCAAAAAGAACGAGAGGAACGGGAGGCTATATGGCGTTGTTCTTCCGATGGAATTCTCGGCTTATCTGTAGATGGGACAATTTTTTCTGCAAATGAACAAGCCAAAAATTGGTTGGATATATCGCTTCCTACAGAGAAAAAATTCTGGGATGTTTTTGAACACCCTTATTGTGAACAAATAAAAAATGGAATTAAAGAACTTACTTCTATAGATAGGCCAGATTATGTATTTTCTATTTACGGAAAAGTAAAGAAGGGAAATTTCGATTATTGGTTTGAAATACGATTGAATAAATCCACTTATAATTCCCATGATTTTATAGTAGGGGTTCTGCATAACATTACCGAAAAAATACAGCATGAGGAAGAAGTGGAGTTATTAAAAACAGGCTTCGAGCAAATGGATGTAGGGATTGCTTTAGCAAGAAGGAAAGGTAAAGTTATTTTTGTAAATGAAAAATTACAGAAGTTGTTAAACAAACAAAAAGAAAATTTGCTAACATACAAAGATTGTTTATGTGTTCCTTGCGAAAAGTCAGATTCTTGTTTCCACAATCTTGAAGAAACTTTAGAAAAAGGGAAAGTATGGCATAAAATTTGTGAAATAAAAAGTGAAGACCATAGTTCTATTTATCACTCACTGGATGTTTGTCCTGTATCCTACAAAGATGAGCATTTTGTTATAGTGATAATGAAAGATATCACACAACAAATCCTGTCCGAAAAACGATTATCCCAACAATACCGTATGGAGTCATTGGGTTATTTAGCCAGTGGTATAGCCCATGATTTTAATAATATATTAGGTGCTATTTTAGGACATGTGGACTTGATTTTGGGTGAGTATCATGACCACAGAAATCTGGTAGAAGAGATGGATATAATTCGTCGTGCTGTTTTAAGAGGTAGAGATATGACCAGTCAGGTGGTATCTGTCTCACGGGAAAATGGAGGAGAACAAATACCTATTGATATTAACAATGTAATTAATGAAGTATTAACTCTTATAAAACCGAAAATAAGCACCCGTATAAAATTGGATTTAGATATTGATAAGGAGATTCCTAAAGTCTTGGCTTCCCCCGGTAAAATAAATCAAATTCTATTAAATTTGTGTTTGAATGCGTGTCGGGCTATGGTTCAGGGAGGAACATTAGTAATAAAAGTGGAAGTTATCAATGCAGATGAAACATTATTAGCAAGGCATCCAGAATTAGTGCCTGGAAAATATATCCGTATAATTATAAGTGATTCAGGTGTGGGAATTGACCCGGAAATAATGGAGCATATCTTTGAACCTTTTTTTACAACCCAAGGAGGGAAAGGAGGTTCTGGAATTGGTCTGTATGTAGTTCGAAGTTTGGTAAATAGTTTAGGCGGTGGTATATCTGTATATAGTGATTTAGGGAAAGGCACGCGATTTTGTGTATATTTACCTGTTTATTCGGGAGATAGTGAAGCAAAACCTTTGCATATTCCCCATGAAGAAGATATTCCCAGAGGAAAAGAAAAAATACTCATTGTAGATGATGAACCTATGTTAGCAGGAATTATAGGTCGTTTGCTGATAAAGTTAGGCTATCAGGTGCGTATAGTAAATAATCCAAGAGTTGCTAAAGAATTGATAGAACAGGGTCTTGTCTCGGATTATGATTTAGCTATTATTGATAACATTATGCCTGAAATTACAGGGGAGGATATTATTCTTTATTTGCAGGAAAAAGGGTTTAAAATACCTATTGTTCTTACCAGTGGAATGGTAAATGATGAAATTGTTGAAAAGGGGAATAAATTAAAGGTTTCTGCTATTCTTGAAAAGCCCTGCACCTTTTCCTCTTTAGGAAAATTAGTAAGAAAAGTCCTTGATGAAAATTTTATGAAAGAGGATAAATAAAAGTGAAAGAGAAAACGATTTTTCTTGTGCAACATGGGGAAGCGGTAGATAAAAAAGTGAATGTTGAACGACCTCTTACAGATTTAGGACGAAAGACTATCTCTCAAATGGGTAATTTTTTATGTTCAAAAAATATTAAAGTAGATGTGATATGGCATAGTCCTAAATTGCGTGCTAAAGAAACTGCAGAAATTCTGGCTACCTGCTTGCAATTAGAGAAATTACTTTATGAGTACAAAGAATTAGAGCCAGAAGAACCTGTAAAGAAAATAATAAAGTTAATACAACAAGCAAAAGAACAAAATATTATGTTGGTAGGGCATTTGCCGCATTTATCACAATTGGCAGGATTGTTATTAACTGGCGATGAGAAGAAAGAATTTATAGCCTTTGAAAAAGGGGGTATCGTTTGCTTGAACTATCAGGATATAGGTGTATCTGTGGTTCGTTGGTTCTTGGTTCCTTCCTTACTTATACATTAAGTTTGTAACCTTTCCCTAAGATTTTTATTAGCAGTAATTATTATATTTTTCATTTTAATGGTATTTTATATTTGATTTTTAAAAATTTATTTGTTATACTTGCTCATTCTTATTTTAAAATTTTAAAATTTAATTAAAAATAACAAAGGAAGGGTACACTTATGAAAAAGAAAGCAATTTTTTTCAGTATTTTAATCGCTCTATCCGTAATGTTGCTATCTTCTGAAGTAATTGCGGAATTGCAAAATGTAGAGGTTGGTGGTTCTATTCGTATCCGTGGAAATTATATCAATAATCTTTTCAATGATTTTGCGGGGTCTATGCCTTCGGTTCAATCACGCTGGTCTCCAATATCTGTAATGAGACGCCCGATAGGGAACCTTTTAGGACCTGGTGTAAATAGTATTTTTTCGTGGGATAATGACCAAAGTGATTTATCCTTTGTAGAACAAAGGACACGGTTGCATGTAAAAGCAGATTTCACGGATGAGGTAAGCACTTATATCGAATTAGATTCGTATGATGTCTGGGGAGAAGATTTCCGTTCTCAGAACTACATCACAGGTGTAGATGCTCGCCAGAATTCTATTGATGATGTAGAAATTTTTCAGGCATATATTGAAGTGGATGAAATGTGGGGGACACCATTACAACTTCGTGTAGGACGGCAGGAATTATCTTTTGGTAGTCAATTTTTAGTAGGTCCTCGTGATTTTGCCTTTTTCTGGACAGGTATTTCGTTTGATGCAATACGATTAACCTACAAAGCAGATGTTTTCACCATAGACGCATGGGCTTCGAAATTATTTGAGGCTATGTCTGATTTTGCAGAGGACGATATTAACTTTTATGGAATATATGCTTCATGCACAGCCGTAGAAAATGTTACTTTTGATGTGTACTGGATGTTGTTAGAGGATGACCGTCCAATAGCCAATGATTTTCCAGCTATTTGGGGTAGAGGGGATTATGATAATACAATGCTTCATACAGTCGGTATTCGTTCTGCAGGAAAATATGAAGCGTTTGATTTCGATGCGGAAGTCGCCTATCAATTTGGGGAAGCAGATGCTATTGGCAAATTGTTCCGGGTAGGACCCTGGGGTGATAACGATGCAGAATTTGATAATTGGGCTTTGAAATTGGATTTAGGATATACCTTCGATTTCTGGCGTCAACCGCGTGTGTTCGCTGGATTCCGTTATTTTAGTGGTGAAGATAACCGCGATATCTCCTTCTGGGATTTCATTAATCCTTTTTATGAGCCAACTGCAAGTATAAGTTTCAATCGTTTATTCTCGAATGAAATTGCCGGTGGATTTACGGATTTGAACAATGACTTATCCAATGCATGGTGGGTGCGTGTCGGAACAAATACAAGTTTTACCGACAAAATCAGAGGAATTTTCTGCGTAACTTATTTTGAAACAGCCAATGAATTTGAAAGACCTGTTTTATCACCGTTGTTCCCATGGTGGACGACGAAAAACGATTCCTATTTAGGAACAGAGGTGTTATTATTCCTTGAATATCAATATTCACAGGATTTGGTGTTAGAGGCAGGTTGGTCGCACATGTTTGTAGGTAAAGGTATAACAGATGGACAATTTGTCCGCTGGAATGGTCTTATGTATACAGGTGGTTCTGATGACGATGATGCTGATTATGTGTATGCCGGATGCAAGATATACTTTTAATTTATAAGTAAGAGATAGAAAATTTTTATATATCGCACAGGGAAGACAGATTAAGTCTTCCCTGTGCTTTTTATGCGAGGGTTTTATGTAGTTTTGTATAATACTCCCGTCTGTTTGAAAGTAATTGTAAATCTTATTTGAGAAGTTTTATTTAAGTTATGAAAAGGATTGGTATTTTTGCAGGTTCCAGTGATTTGTCCATACCATTTTTCAAAAAAGAAGTGGAACGGTTAGCCGATTTGCTGGCAAAGAAGAACTATCAAATTGTATATGGTGCTGGAAAAGTAGGATTAATGGGGGTTTTATCGAAGAGATATTATGAGCATAAAGGGATATTGATTGGTGTCGTTCCACATTACTTAAATCGTTCTGAACTGGTTTTTGAACATTGTAATGAGTTGATAGTTACCAAAGACCTTCATGAACGGAAAGAAACGATGGAAAATCTTTCGGATGCCTTTATTGTCCTTCCTGGGGGAATAGGGACAATGGATGAATTTTTGAATGTCCTTGCTTCAAAACAGTTGAAATACCATAATAAACCTCTATTTTTGTTTAATATAGATAATTTTTTTAAATTTGTCCAAGATATGATGGAAACTATGTTTATCCATCGCTTTACCCATGATGGGCATAAACAACTTTATCAATGTATAGATACACCCGAAGAACTGGTAGAAAGATTAGAGCAAAGTCTTTAATTATTTTAAGGAAACGGGATGAATAATAGTAAATATGCTACTTATGTGTTTCGTTTGTTGCTATATATAAGTTTCTTTTTATCCGGTAGTAGCGCCTTGATTTATCAAATTGTCTGGACAAGGCAAAGCATGCTTTTGTTAGGTTCAACGGCGTATGCAATTAGCACAGTTTTGAGTATTTTCTTTTTAGGTTTAGGTTTAGGAAGTTTTTGGGGAGGTAAAATTGCGGAACGGACATCAAATCCGATGCGATGGTATGTAGGACTTGAATTGTTTATAGGTTTATGGGCTTTGATTATCATTGATTTTATAAGTAATAAAGGACAAATGGTTGTTTTATTAATTCGTCTTTTCCCTGAAAATACATGGTTTTTGTTTTTGATAAGAATTCTGATATCTATGTTCTGGTTTGCTCTCCCTTCGTTATGTATGGGTATGACTTTTCCTTTACTGGTTCGATACGAACAAAATATAGATGGAAAGAGCAGTAGGTTTATCTCATTACTATATTCGACAAATACAATAGGGGCTGTTTCAGGAGCCTTCGGTGCTGGTTTTTTATTTATTCCGAAACTTGGGTATGGAATTACATTTTATATTGCTATTGGGATAAGTGTGTGTGTAAGTATAATAGCAGGATTTATTTCTCAATTCCGTGATGCATTAGTAAATGCGGGAGGAAAGTTTGAACCTGAGCCTATAGAAATAGAGGAGAAAGAGGAAGGAGGAGAACTTAAAAAATGGGTTATTTTTTTAGGGATGTTTACATCAGGTTTTGTTTGTCTTGCTTTAGAGGTGCTATGGACACGCCTTTTAATTATGATTTTCTTAGGAACAAATTATGCATACACTTCTGTGTTAATTTCCGTACTTGCGGGGATTAGTCTCGGAGCCTTAATTCTCTCCATAGTAATCAGTAAATTCTCCATACAAATGTGGATATTGGGCTGGGGATATAGCCTTACGGGTTTTGGTGTGCTTCTAACTCTAATTTTCATTTCACATCTACCAGAATGGATGAATTATTTTTATTTGGAGGGAACAGATAGGTTTTATTATGGAGTTCTTGGAAAATTTATACTTGCCTTTCTAACTTTGCTAATTCCTATGATTGGATTTGGTTTTACTTTCCCTTATGCATTAACTTTATTGCGATATATTAAAAAGGCGTATGTCTTTTCATCTATAGGAACTGCGTATGGATTAAACACGGTAGGAAGTATTATCGGTTCTCTGGTAGGGGGTTTTGTTTTAATCCCGATTTTTGGTTGTGAAAAAGGGATTATCCTGATGGGTTGTCTATTAATTTTATCCGGTTTTATCTTTGCGATAGTGGATAAAAAATATCATTGGACTAATTTGGGTTTTATCCTCGTGTTTTTACCAATATTTTTCGTAGATAATGTGATGGAAAAGATAAATCGCTATTATCTGCCTGAAAAGCATCATCTTTTATTTTTTGCAGAAGGAACCGAGGGAACGGTGGCTGTAAGTTCCCCAGAAAAGGTAAGTTCGGAGGATGAGCGAGTTCTATGGATTAATCGGGTGCAGGCAACAACAGCGGTAGAACGCGGAGTTCGTATGAACCGTTTCCAGGGGGTTATTCCGCAAATGTTTAATCGTAATCCCCGGCAGGTTTTATTTATGTGCTTTGGTTCAGGAATTACCTGTGGGACATTGGGTATTGGTGGTTTTGACCAGGTAGATGCTGTGGAAATCTCTCCCGAGGTTCTGAAAGCAGGACATTACTTTAAGGATTTAAACTTTGATGTGCTGACAATGAGTAACATAAAAATTTATGTTGATGATGCAAGAAACTTTTTAATTCGTTCTACGAAAAAATACGATTTTATTACTACGGAACCGATGCCTCTGGCAATGGCAGGTGTATCCATGTTTTATACACAGGAGTTTTACCGATTTTGTCTACAGCGATTGAATGAAGGGGGTATGATTTCTCAATGGGTGCCATTTCATAGTTCCAGCGAAGAAATTGTTCAGTCTGCAGTTTATACATTCATAAAGGTATTTCCCTATACAGTTGGTTTATTTGTTAATGCCGATTTGTTTTTGGTAGGTTCTAACAGACCTCTTCTATTCAATCCTGAAGGGTTATCCCAAAAATTAGAAAGAAATTCTGTGTTAAAAGAAGCCCTTATTCAGGCGGGTTTTTTAGATGTGGAAGAGATAATGGCTTGTTTTGTAATGGACCGAGAAGGGCTTGAAAGATTTTCGGAACACGGAAAGGTAATTACAGACAATTTCCCATGGGTAGAGTTCGTATCGCCTCAGTATGTTTATAACCGCAAAAGTGTCCCTCAAAATCTTAAACGGTTAAAAGAATGTGTCTCAAATATAGAAAATATGATTTTAGTTCCGAATAAAGAAGAGGTGAAGAATGCTATTATAAGAAGACATAATTCTCGACGGAAAGACTTAGATGGATTAATGTTATATTATGAAGGTTTGCTGGTAGGTGATGATGTGAGAAAAAGTTTTATTGATTCATTGAAAATAGATGGGAACAATAAGCAGGCACAATATTATTTGAGAACTATCTCTAAAACACAGATAGAACAATATCTCCGTTGGGATGATAAAGACAAGGCAAAGCAAATTTTGCAGGAAGTTGCTCCTTATCTTGAAAATGACCCTCAATGGCAGAAATGGCAAAGCCAACTGCAATTATAAAATGCCAAAGAAAACAGACAATATTATTCATTAGTTAGATAAAATACAAACTATTTCTCGGGTGGATATTTGTGTATGTCTGTTCTGACTTTTACAGGTTTATAGTAAAGTCTTGTTGTTTTTGAAGTAATGAAGGTAGATAAGGATATTAACACTATAAGGATAATAATGTCTGTGAGATTAGAAATGGGAAGTCCTTTATCATATTTTATCTCTACTGGGGTGCTCATAAGGACCTCTTTTTCATCGGAGACTTCTACCCAATAGGTTCCTTCATCTTCGGGTGACATTTCAGTAATAGTAAATTCAGGATAGTTTTCACCAATATTTTCCCCATCTTTTTTCCATTGATAAGACAATTCCGGGATGCCACCTGATACTTCCACTCGTAATGTATAAGTGTCCCCATCCATGACGGTTGCAGGTCCAGGTTGGAGTAAAAACTGCATGTGAGGGTATATCCCTAAATTTGCATAGTTCGTAAAAACAATTTCTTCTCTTGAATCACCTACCTGGCAACGGTAAGAGCCTGTATATGTGGTATCAATATTCGTAATAGTCCATTCGTTGGAATTGGGTCCTACGGGAGTCCCTCCATTTTTAAGCCATTGGAAATTTAATCCGCCAATACCACCACTTACATTGAAGGAAAGAGTAACGGTGTCGCCTATATAATAATTGCCGCCTATAACATAAGAAAGTATTTTTATCCGATTGGTTACAGTTTTGCTTTTAGGTTCTACCAAACCATTACCGGCAAGATCTGCCCCTGTATTTACCGTTATTGTAATATCTTCTCCTTCAGTCAGATTTCCTGCATTCCATTTTAATAAGTAATGACCCTCTTCAATTTTCTGCACAGTATCAGGAGAAGTATTCAGGGTTCCTTTCCCGGGTCCGGAAAGACTATATCTCGATGCTATAGTCATAAAAGCCTCCATAGGTTCGGAGAAGAATACGCGAATATTACGGGAATCTACAATGCTCACATCCGTGACAAACGGGGAAACACCTATACTGGGACAAGTAACTTTGTTAAATTGAGGGTCTATCAAATTACCAAATGTATCGCGAACATTTTCTACTTCTATTTGCACAAGAGACCCAGCTTTCATCTCACCCGAATCCCATTCAAGGATATAAGTCATAGGGTCGGTATCTTGAACAACTCTTGATGGATGAATTGAAAGAGTCCCTTTTCCTGAAGCCCCCGGAGGATTGCTCAATGTGTAATTGCCTACAAAGAAAACGGAGGAACCCATTTCTTTGCTATATTTTATTTTTAATGTTTGTTCGTTTACTGCTGTCAAGGATAAAGCACGGGGTAATGTTATTTCAAAAGTGTCTGATGCCGTGTTGTGAAGTGGGTCTATTGGATTCCCTGCTAAATCCTGAACATTATCCACCCTGACAGTAACTTCCTGTCCCTCTGAGATAGATGAACCCGTTGTCCATGAAATGGCATAGGTTGGAGGAAATTCAGCCACTTTCCCCACATTTGTAGGAGAATTTCCCGGTGGAGTATCAAACCACCAATGATAATTAGCAGGATTAAAGACACTTTCATCTCCGAGTTCTCTCATTGCTTCTGAAAAGATGACATGTATTAAACGAGGTCCTTTAATTTCAATTGAAACTAATTGGGGAGGAAAACCACCTAAACCACTACCTGCATGGGTAGCACTATTAGGACTACCTATCGGATTTCCCTGGGCATCAAATACATTGTTTACAGTAATGGTTACATCTCCGCCATTTTTCATTTCACCAGAGTTCCAATTTAGTCGAACATGCTTATTATCAAGTAGGGTTACCTGAGATGGATTTTCCGTAAGTGTCCCTTTGCCATCGCCCGAAATAGAGTAATTATTTAATTCTCCTAATTCATCTATTCGCATCGGTTCTGAAAATTCTACTTCAACTTCCAAAGGTTGTGTTACGGTTACAGAAACAACATAAGCCGGGGTGGCGTCAATAACATGCACTAAAAATGTTTTATCATAATGTAAGCCCATCAAATCCGTAGCCCATACCTGAACAGTTACATACGGATTTTCACTTCCGTTTAATGCACTTGGCAAATCAACAACTAATTGATTTCCATCAAGACGAAAGGCTCCATTTCCATTTTGAACCAGAGATAATGTATGAGGTTCTTCGGGGTCAGGGTCAATAACCGTAAATTCTCCAACAATAGTCCCTTCTTCAACATTATCCATTACTTCCATATCCTCAGGATTGGAGATTATATTAGTAGGATTAAAAAATCCCTCATCGGCACCTATATCCGGCGATGCATAGAACGGAGGTAAAGGTCTATTTTGCCCTTCAAAATCTACATTGGTAGTATCTGTTGTCCCTGAACGACCTAAAGCGCCACTACCCGTTTGTAATTTGCCTACATCATCTAATTTCGGGTCCGCATAAATCATAATTTGTTCATTCGGTGCAGTCTCAAATCCCCCTTTACCATCTTGAGAGTTCCGATTCCACGCCAAATTTTTCCATTCAAATCCTGTTTCCCAAACAGGCGTAATGTTCGATGCGTTTGGCGAATCAAAGATAGTGGCTGCGGAGTACAAGGTATCTCCTATTCTACCGTGGATGAGCCAGTTAGTGACGGGGTTACTCTCTGGCGAAGTGAGTGTAACATGACGCAATCGAACTGTAGCGTAGGCAGAAGGGTATAGCGTATCACTAAACCCGCGTGTATCAATATATGACGGAACACCACCCCCGTAGAAAATAGTATTGACCATGGTTAAAATTGGTGCATAATTTCCACTTGTGGCTCCTGAACGAAATGTCCCAGCACCAAAGCCCCACCAGCATGAATCCATCTCAACTTCAACAGGTCCTGTTAATTCTCCACCTAAACATGTAATAGCATAGCCTACATACGGTCGGATAATTCCCTTTGCACGATAAAACTTTATAGAACCACGCAAAATACGGGCATAAGTCCCTGTATTACTTGTTAACCCGTCCATATCTACCCATTGTATAGGTGAGGGAACTATGTCATCCGAAGTATCAAACCAATCATTACCGGGTTCTAACCCCAATATTTCTACGCGAGCACCACTCTGTTGAAGATTAAATGCCCGTTCTCCGCAAGAACCTGTAAATACAGGCATGTACAATCGATATACATTTGGTGTAGTATGAGTATCCTCACCTAATTTATCAAATAAATTTGCGCCACCACTACGAAAGGAACAATTATAAAAAATGACTTGAGAACCACCATCGCTCGCCGTTGGACTATCTGCCCGCATGGCTATGGCACTTTCGGAATAAGTGCTACCTCCCTCAGGAGCAAATATGCATTGTTCTAAAGTCATTCTAACTATATTTTTCAGCGATAATCGAGTACCCCTACCTTTAGCATAACTGAAGTCCACATATCGCAATTGTGCTTCCATTATCCCTGTTCCATTCATCGGTCCCATCACCATCAAAGGCGATGTCTGCTCTACCTCATCACCCCCTAAAAAGCGAACCATATAAAACTGATGCTTGCTTACTGGAACATTTTGTAAATTTATATAGTTTCCATTGGGAGCCCCGGGTTCTTCCGTTGGTTCCCAAATACGCTCTTTTTTGATGAAATTTACCTTCTCTATGATGAAGACACCATTTCCATTCATCGAGGTAGCTATCAGCGGAGAAGAGTATGCAGAATATAACGCTATCCTGTTATATACTCCTTCATCATAGCCAATTATTTTTAATACCTTTCCTGTTGTTGAATTATTGCTAAATACAGGATGGTCACCATTCGGTCGAATTTCCGGGCGAATACCTGTATCTGCAATTACTTCTATATCCCCACTATCCAATAGCACCAATTCCGGCACCTCAAAATAGACGCCCTCACTCTGACTGGGTCCTTGCCATTCTATCCGTATAGTGTGGTTTCCAGGATTTGTAATGGTAGCATGTGTCCATGCATCAGATAATTGTTCAAATCCCCATTCATTAGGATTGCCTGTCGCTCCATTGGGTGCGCCTTCATAAATGCGGTATAAATCGGCATGAAGGAAAGATGACAAAAAAATAAGTAAAAAAAGTAAAATTATTTTCAAACACCATTTCATAATAATTCTCCAAAATGATATATATGTTATAATTCCTACTGGATTATTATTATAAATATATTATAACAAGAATTACATAAAAATAATACAAATTTTATAGTTTCTTTGCGTGATAATCGGATAAATAAAAAGGATTGGATATGGTTATCAAAATTCCATCGCTCGGAGAATGCAAAATTATTTCTCCTTTAAAAAATTTTCAGTCAGAACAAGGCAAAAAGAGTTTGCTATTTATAGATGATAACATTTATATCTCCAACTCAATAGAGATTAATGAGCATGGAGATTATTTAGAAAAAGAGCCGAAATATTTTGAGAAAGCAGGACCGCGTGAAAAAATATTTTTTCAACCTGGAAATACCATTGCGGGGATAGTAACTTGTGGGGGTATCTGTCCGGGATTAAATAATGTAATTCGTTCTTTAGTGGTGGAATTATGGTTTCATTATGGGGTTCGTGAGATATTAGGTTTTCGCTATGGATATGAAGGGTTAAACCCTGAAAAAAATTTGCCTCCACTCCAACTCGACCCCGAAATAGTAGATGAGATACATGATGAAGGAGGAACTCTATTAGGCACATCACGAGGACCGCAAGAGCCCGAAAAAATGATGTCTTATTTGCGTTCTATGGGGGTTAATTTATTATTTTGTGTGGGTGGAGATGGAACGCATCGAGGAGCCTATCAACTATTCCGCATACTGCAAGAAAAATCATATCCCATTTCAATCATTGGAATTCCTAAAACTATTGATAACGATATTTTATATACCTCACGGACTTTTGGTTTTAATACCGCTATTGAGGAAGCAAGAAAAGTCCTTATTTGTGCCCACACAGAAGCAAAATCTGTCCGATATGGAATAGGTTTGGTTAAGTTAATGGGGAGGGATTCAGGTTTCGTTACGGCTTATTCTGCTTTGGCAAGCCAGTTGGTTAATTATGCAATTATTCCAGAAGTGCCAGTATCGCTTCTTGGTGCAAATGGCTTTTTATCATGGCTTGAGCAGAGAATTCTAACAAGAGAGCATGCCCTTATTGCCGTTGCAGAAGGTGCAGGTTCCGAATGTATAAAAGAAGACATTGAGCGGAAAGATGCTTCTGGAAATGTCCTTCATGCGGATGTAGGAAAATTCTTACGAGATAAGATTGTCGAATATTTTAATAACAAACAGGTTCCTATCCAGATGAAATACTTTGACCCAAGTTATCTTATTCGGAGCGTTCCTGCGAATGCAGAAGATGCCGCTTTTTGTGATGCTCTCGCAAGGAATGCTGTGCATGCCGGAATGGCAGGAAGAACAGGTATTACCATAGGTTATATCCACAATCAATTTGTCCATATCCCCATCGAAATGGTCATTTCAGGGCGTAAGAAAATAGACCCTGAAAGCTCCTTATGGCAAACGGTCCTTGCCAGCACTGGTCAACCTATCCCATAATGAAAAAAATTATGGATTATTTGATTGCAGAGTCTAAATTGAAAAAATAAACCATTTAATCAAGAATCTATGAGAAAAGAAACGGTAATTATTATTTGGAATTTTTGTTATTTGAGCCTTGTTTAATTTTTAATTGAGGTAATTTTATGAATGAATATTATCAACAGCTGATTAAGCCTTCGTGGTCGCCCCCTGCATGGGTGTTTGGTCCTGTATGGACGGTGTTATATCTGATTATTTTTATTTCGTATGGGATAACATTCTGGATGGTGATTACTAAAAAAGTGCCAGCCTATGTGTTGCTTCCTTTCGTTTTAAATCTAATATTCAACTTCTTATTCACACCTATTCAATTCGGATTACGAAATAATTTTCTTGCAAGTGTAGATATTCTGTTGGTATGGATAACTCTTATTGCGGCAATCATTCTTATATATCCCTATAGCAGGTGGATTACATTTCTCCAAATCCCCTACCTTTTATGGGTAAGTTTTGCAACCGTTTTACAATTAACGATAACCTATCTCAATTGGAAGTAAATTAAATCTATGGGTAATTAGTTGCTTTTAAGGTTTAATCGGGCTCTTTTAAATAAAATTTTGGATTGTTCTGCTTCTTCGTGATGGTTTACTATTGGGGCAGGGTAATCAATTTCTCGGTAGTCTTTGTGAAATATATCCCATTGATGTATGTGGGCAGAAGGGACATTTTTTAATTCCGGTATCCATTTTTTTATATATATAGTGTCAGGGTCAAATCTTTTTGATTGTAACCATGGATTAAAAATTCGAAAATAAGGTTGAGCATCACAACCTGTTCCTGCTACCCATTGCCAGTTTCCGTTATTAACGGATGGGTCGTAGTCAATTAATTTGGTTGCGAAATATTTTTCTCCCCATAACCAACTCATATGTAAATCCTTTGTGAGAAAAGAACCTACAATCAGTCGTGCACGGTTGTGCATCCATCCTGTTGTTTTTAATTCTCTCATTCCTGCGTCTACAATAGGAAATCCTGTCATACCCTCGCTCCATAAATGGAAAGTATTTTCATCTTTACTCCACCATACATCTTGAAAAGACTTGTTAAAGGCATTTCCGAACACATAGGGGAAATAAAACGCAATGGTTGTGAAAAAATCTCGCCAGTATAATTGACGGAGTATTGGTTCAGGGTCAGGATTGTTATTTTTTATCGTGTGAAAGACTTCTCTTGGAGACAAACATCCAAATTTTAGATAGGGAGATAAAAAAGTATTTGCTTCCTTTTCTATTATATCTCTATGGTTTTTGTAATCTTGTAAATTGCAGGCTCTTTTCAGTATTTTTAAGCCTTCTTTTCGCCCACCTTTTAATCGGGCTTTTTCGTTTTTATCGGGCAAAAACGGTAAGGTTTTAAGTTCTTGAATTTCACCTAGGATATGTTCTCGATAGTATTGAATATCTGTTACTTTCTGCGATTTGCTAACAGGTAAAGTCATGGCTTTTTTATAGAATCGAGAGAAAACCGTTATGGGTGTCTTATTATTGTTAAGGGTATCTTCGGGTTGGGTCAATAAAGCATCGTTCAGTGAATAGAATGTAATGTTCTGGTTTTTGCAAAAATTGTTTATATTATTGTCGCGTTTTTTTGAGAATGGAGTATAATCTCTGTTTATAAATAATGCGTCAAAATGCGTTTGTTCAAAAATTTTTGACAATACTTCCTCAGGTTTGCCGTAGAATAGATAGAGTTTTCCCCCGTTTTTAATCAATTCTGCTTGTAAGTCTAATAAACTCTCAACCATAAATTGAACTGCAAAGTCTCCCCGATAAGGGTTGTTTTCTACCTGTTGTGGGTCAAAGATGAAACAGGGAAGAATTTGTTGGCATATCCTTGCTGCATAAATAAGTGAGGAATTATCATCTATTCTTAAATCCCTACGGAAAATAAATAAACCCAAAGAATGTTTCTTGTTCATATTGCCCTGTTATATTTAAGTAGTTTTGTAAAAATATTTGTTTATTGGTGTATAATTCATTATTTATATTACACAACATAAGAGGGAAACTGAAAATGCGTCGTGGTCCCATAAAAGAATTAGGTTGGGGTAGTCGTTTTGGTCTTATTATGGCGATGGCGGGGAATGCAGTTGGATTGGGAAACTTTCTTCGTTTTCCTGGTCAGGCAGTCCCGTATGGTGGTGCCTTTATGGTTCCTTATTTTCTGGCACTCCTGTTGATAGGTATTCCATTAGCGTGGATAGAGTGGAGTATTGGGAGGAGGGGTGGAGCATATAAGCATGGAACTACACCGGGGATGTTCTATCGTCTCTGGAAGCATCCTATATCCAAATATCTGGGTATTTTTGGGATACTTCTCCCGGCAATGGTCGGTATTTATTATATTTATATAGAGTCGTGGGCGTTGGGCTATGCATGGCAGATGGCTACCGGAATGCTTCGAGGTAAACACACATACGAGGAAATGAAAGTATCTTTTGGGTCTTATGTAGGAACTGCAAATGCAGGAATGATAAGTTTCAGTAGTGTCTCGTACACTTTTTTCTTAATTACATTTTTAATAAATATTTTTGTTTTGGGACGAGGAATTGCCAAGGGGATAGAGATTGTTGCGAAGTATTGTATGCCTGTTTTGATAGTAATGGGGATGATACTGGCTATTCGTGTTTTGACTTTGCCACCACGCGGGGAAAGTCAGACAGTTAGCCATGGATTAGCCCAAATTTGGAGATTAAGCCCACAGGATTTTCAAACTTTGATGCGGCCCCATGTATGGATTGCAGCAACAGGGCAGATATTTTTCACGCTTAGTGTGGGTTTAGGTATGGTTCATACTTACGCCAGCTATCTCAAGAAGAAACATGACCTGACCTTGAATGGGCTTACGGCTTGTATTACCAATGAATTCGTTGAAGTGGTATTGGGTGGTTCGATAGTAATTCCTGCAGCAGTGGTTTTTTTCGGTGTTGAAAGAGCCCGAGAAATTGTAGATACGGATGGAACATTTGCAATTGGATTTTATGCTTTACCGCTTATATTTGAACAAATTCCTTATGGCGAAATTTTTGGGGTAATGTGGTTCTTCTTGCTTTTCCTTGCAGGGCTTACATCCAGTATGGCTATGTTTACTCCGTTGCTTGTATTTTTGGAAGATGAATTACAAATAGACCGACGAGTAGGCGTGCTTTTTGTAGCGTTTTTTGCGTTTATAATGATGCAACCTGTTATTCTGTTTAATCATCATAAGGTTCTTGATGAACTGGATTATTGGATGGGCACCTTCGGTCTGGTATTGTTTGTTGCGATTGAAACGGTTGTATTTTCCTGGATATTCGGTGTGGATAAAGGCTGGGAGGAATTACATTTAGGAGCGGAATTAAAAGTTCCAAGAATATATTATTATATTATGAAATATATTACCCCTGTTTTTGCCGTAGGTCTTGTAGTATGGTTTTGCTATGATGGCTTGCTGGAAAAGATTACAATGAAAAATGTTCCTATGGAGGATGTGCCCTATATATGGCTGGCTCGTATTATGATACTCTTGATGGCTTCTTTCCTTATGTGGGGTGTCTGGTATGCATGGCAAACACATCCAAAATTCTTTGAAGATGATGTGACAAATAATTCTCAAAATTCTAAAGAATTGAAAGACATTGAGGGTTCAATATCATGATGACATGGTACTCCTACTTATATATGCTTACAGTTTGGGTGATTATTACAGGGTTAAATATCTACTGTTTTTATAGGGTTCTGACCAGTAAAAATATAATTACCCATGATGATGATGAAGAGGAAGAAAATAGCAAATAGATAATTGGGCAGTTAGTAGGGTATGAATGTTTAATTAAGTAGTATTATTCCCAACGAGGTGTGATACTTTCGCCATAGGAAACAGGTGCTTCTACTTCGGGCAATTTTACTTCAATTTCCAGATTGTCCAACAACGAACCTTCCGCTAAATAAAGGTCTATCAAAGCCTTTTCATAAGAAATTTGTGCCTGCAATTCCATCGTTTTTGCCATTGTATAATCGGTTTGAACCTGTAATACACGCCAACTTGTGCTTACCCCCAGACGAAGTCGTTTCTCTTCTGCAATAACATTGGCTTCCTGTAATTTTCTTGCCTGACGATTACTCTCCACAAGAATACGATTGGTTTCTACATTTCGAATAGCAAGATGAACACCCATCATTATGGCTTGTTCTATTTTCTTTTTGCGTTCTTCCATTTCCCGTTTGGTAAGTCGGGCTCTCTGAAATGCCCCTCTACCTGCACGATTTCCAATAGGAATGGTGGCTTTAATGCCATAAGTGTAATAAGTTTCATCATCATCACGGATACCGTAAAACATTTTGGTAATGGAACGGTCCCGTCCTCCCTGACCATAACTCCCGATCAGGTCTAACTGTGGTAGCATATCATTTCTTGCCTGTAACATCTGGAGGTCTGCAATATCTATTTGTAAATCAGCCATTGCGATTTCGGGTCTATTTTTAAGTGCTTTTTCAACAGACTGGTCAAGGTCAGGAGCCAGTTTGGAAAGGTCGAAATTTTCATTTTCAAAACTATGAGGTCGGTCTGTAGGAACGATGAGGACTTTTGAAAACATATTTTCTTCTCTTAACATAAGTAAGTTTTTTAACATATCCGAGGCACTTTCTAATTGAGCCTGGGCTGCAACCAATTCACTTTGTCGTGTTGCAACTCCTGCCTTTGCCTGTAATACCTCTATATCTGCTGCTGTTCCTATTTCTCTGCGTTTTTCACTAATGGACAAAAGTCGTTCTGCGTTTGCCAATGCTTCCTCACGCACTTTTACATTTTCCATTGCTCCAACTAAATCCCAATAGGCTTTTATAATTTCGTTTACGGTATTCATGATGGTCATTTTTAATTGACCTTCTCCGATTTTTTCCGACTTCTTAGCCATTTCCAATCGTGCCGTATTTACTTTAATTCCAAATCCTCGTAATAAGGGTTGGGTTAGAGTAAATAAGAGTTGTCCACTATAATCTTTCGCAAAGTTAGAAAAGGAGGTTTCTTCAATATTGGTGTTAAAGGTAACGGCATATTGAGTACCTAATTTAAGTTTTCCACCTAAACTCGATTCAAAAGCAGTTTGTTTTGTATCGAAGCTGCTTATTTCAGCGTATGCACGAATTTGTTGACTTGCAAGAACCGATGCATAATTATGTTGAAGTGATGTTTGTAAAAACGGGTCGAACATTCCTTGAGCCGTAAGTTGGTCTGCCTGTGCTTTTCTTGGTTCTAACCCACTGACGATAATATCTGGGTTTTGTTTTAATGCCATTTCAATGCACTCTTTTAAAGACATGCGTAATACCGCATTAGGTCCTCGTCGTTCCTCTGTTACTTTACGAAGTGCGTCTAAGTCAATTAAATCTACGGATATTTCTTTTTTCAAATTTAGTTCTGTATTTTCCGAAGAAGTATCATCTGTGGTGTTTTGTTCAGTAATTGGGTTTGTTATAACGACTGTTTGTGTCCCCTCTGTGTTTTGTGGAAAAGCGGGATAGGTTAGTGAAAAGGAAAAAATAATCGGCAAAGTAAAAATATAAACAGTATGGCACAACAAATAATTTTTTCTTTTTATCATAGATATTTCCTCTTGCTTATTTACAAGGATTATAAACTGTTTGTCTTATAGAAATAAAAGATATGTTAAAATATCCATAATTATTTATATCAGTGTAATAAAAAAAGACACCACTTTAAAAACGATAAACTTTTTTATGATAAAATAACATCAAATCGTTTAATTATTACAAAATATTTTAATATAGAACTCATTAATTTGTACTATATATCATCAATTATGAAGATTAATCATCCAAAAATAAAAGTTTTAATATTATGGGGAATAGTCCTTTGTAGTTTTACGGGATTTTGGATTGGTCATGTTTATATTTCCAATTATCAGACTTTTGTTGCACCCCAAAATTATTTAGTGCGAGCAAAACATTATCTACAAGAAGGACAAAAAGAGAAGGCTTTACAGGAAATAGAATGGGGAATGAATACTTTTAGACCTGTAAGTTCGGAGACTTTGGCTTTTCTAATGAAAATAAAGAAAGATAATCTTGAAGAAAACAAATATAACGAATTGGAAAAGAAATATCAGATAACCATGTTACTTGAGAAGTGTAATTCTTCCGAAAATATCCAATTAGATACCCAAATATTGGACACATGCGAGATTTCTTTTCCTTCTTTGTCAAAATCTACTCAGTCTTCGGTTTTTTCCCTTTGGAAATTATTAACTCGACGAACATTGAAATGTATGCAAGGTATAAACCTATCAGGAAATCAGATACTAAACTTTTTATATTATTCGGGAGGAATTTTTTGTGGAAACTCCAACATAGGAAATACAGGAATTACAGTTGATGACGATTTGCTTATTGTTAGTGAAGGGAGTGCAGAAGGCAGTGGGGCACAGATATGGTTTCAAGGTAAAAATTATGCAGGTAATCGAAGGGGATTTTATGTGTTCATTTTAACGCCACCGCCATGTAAGGTTTTTAGAGCAGACCGATTTGATATATGGGAAAGTAGAAATGAGGCAATAAAGATGGAACAGTTTTTAGAGGAAGTTCCTGAAGGGTATATTGGTGCGTTTGCGGTAGCAGATGAGGCAACTGAAAATATGACAGACACGTTAGAACAAATTTTGTTACGCTTCGGTTTTTCAAAGCAAACTTATGACCGAAATGAATTAAAATTATTTGGTTATGGATATGCGTTTGCAGGTATTGGTGTTAAAGGTGTTAAAGAAGGAACGGCAGTTCAAAATTGGGCTAAATATGACCCGTCGAAGAAAAGTATCCCAATCGCAGTTGTAGGGATTTTGAAAGGGGGTGAAAAGAAGTGAAAACACAGGATTGGGCATATCTAAATCTTTTTCTTTTATCATTTTTGATTACATTAATTTTAGTTCCAATTTTCCGATGGTTAGCGATGAAGTTAGGTGTATATGATGTCCCTAATGAAGTTAGAAAGGTTCACAAAAAACCCATACCTTATTTAGGAGGTATATCGTTCTACATAGCCTATTTAATTGCATGCCTATTTATTGAATGGCGTTATCCTCAATATTTTGATGAAAAAATGCTAATAATCGGTATCGGTGGAACATTTATTGTATTAATGGGCGTGTTAGATGATTTAATATCCATACCTGCAAGTAAAAAATTGGTGTTTGAATTACTATTGGGAGTAATTCTCTTTTATTGGGGTTTTAAATCAACGACAATTGCACATCCTTTTGGGGGAACTATTGATATTGGTCCTCTGGCTCTGTTAATAACAGTTTTATGGATAGTGGGAGTAACCAATGCCATTAATATTGTAGATGGTCTCGATGGTCTTGCGAGTGGACTTGTGGCTATTTCCTCTATTACCATCTTTGCCATAGCCTATGCCAATAAGCAGACATTTAGTTGCTTGATTATGAGTTTCCTTTTAGGTTGCACAATCGCTTTTTTAATTTATAATTCTCACCCAGCATCTATTTTTATGGGTGATGCCGGGGCTCTTTTTTTGGGCTTTGTGTTAGGTTGTGCCACTTTAGTAGAACGGAAAAAAGGAATAACCGTTGTAGCATTAATGGTGCCTATGGTTGTATTAGCAGTTCCTTTTCTGGATACCTTTTTAAGTTTTTTGCGAAGGCTTCGGCGTTCTAAGGAGATTGGTTTTTTTACTTCAGATAAAGACTGTATATATCATCGCCTATTGCGTTTAGGTTTAACCCAACGGCAAGTAGTATTTTCTTTGTATTATTTTTCTATATGTATGGGTTTCCTTGCCTATATTACCTCATTATTGTCGTCAAGATACACTTTTCTTGTGCTTATATTAGTTTGTATGTTGACATTAATGGGGGTAATTATTCTGCATTTTATTGAGAGTATTTCTGGAGAAAAACAAAATCAAAATAATACAAAAGGGTAAAATTATACTTCTTAGATTAAGTAAACCTTAAACCCTTATATCAAATTAATTTTATTGATTTGAGAGTTGTTTCTAATTTTGAAATCTCCTGTTTTGTTAATTCCCGATGGGGAGGACGAACAAAGCCAACATCAATACCGCGTAATTTGAGTGCTTGCTTAAATATCGCTAAATTTTTACCATATTGCAATACCTGGCAAAGTTTTGTTAATTGAGATTGGTATATCCAGGCTTCGGGCAACTTCCGTTTCATTACATTTTCATAGATACCCAAATAGATTTCGGGTGCGACATTTGAAGTTCCAGAAACAGCCGCCTGAACACCTGCTAAGAAAGCCTGATAACCATATTCATCTACTCCATTTATTACTGTGAAAGATGTTGGCTTCTGGAGTAGTAATTCAGAAAGATTTACCATATTCCCTGTGCTGTCTTTAATACCAACAATATTTTTATGTTTTTGTGCCAACTTAATAATGAGCGAGTTAGGTAAGAAATTTCTTGCACAGGAAGGGATATTGTAAAGCAATATAGGAATACTTGGGAACTCTGAAGCAATAGTAGAAAAATATTTATACAGAGCATCTTCGTCATAATAATAATATCCTGGTGCAACAATGCCCACAGCATAAACCTTCTTTTCAACCGCATGAGCCGTAAGTTCCATCGTTGAGTGTAAATCCAATGTTCCTGTGTGGGGAATTACCATTATTTTTGGGTTGACACATTTTAGGACACTTTCCAACAATTCTTTTCTTTCCGCAATAGTCATAACAAGCCCTTCCCCTGTTGTCCCTCCTACGAACAAACCATGAACCCCTTTATCTTGTAAAAAATGAATGAGTTTATGTAATTTGGGATGGTCAATTTCTTTGCCCCCTTTTGTAAAAGGGGTTAGATTGGCACAAATAATACCGCGTATGTTTTTTTGTTCCATTGTCTTTTTCCTTTATAAATTCTGTAAATAGGTTTGTTTAAGGGTACCTATTGGGTCCCCATGATTTAATTTCTATCGGTTGTTTTAAAAGAACCAGGGAATAAGGGTCAATATCATTGCTTACGATGATACCGGGTCCAACGCAAGAATATGCTCCTATACGTACTCCCGGCATGAACATAACATTTATTCCTGTTCGACAATAGTCGCCAAGATATGTTAAATTCCCATGATAAGGAGGAATTTCTTTGCGTTGTTTACATCGAACTTCTTTTATTTTATCATCAAACCTCCATGTAGCACTAATGGTTCCTGCTCCAATATCGACATGCGAACCTATTACACCAGATACACAGCAGGTATGGACCATAAATACAGTATCTAATGTAATACCTTCAAATTCTGCATTATGAAGTATTTTATTATTCTCACCTATAATTGAATTTTTATGAATTTTTGCAAATTCAGAAATATTTGTGTTGCTATTTACAAAAATATTTTCTTCAAGAAGTGCACCGATAGCAATATGACTATTCATCCCGAGCACAAGGTTTCCTTTTATAACAGTTCCTTTCTCAATTCTTCCTCCCTCATGTATCCATAACTTTGCATCTGGTAAAATATCTGCTCCATCATTTATGAATGCGGATTTGTCTATAATGGATACTTCCATTTTTTCGAATATATTTGACAAGGCCTTTTGATTTGCCTCAATTAAATCCCAGGGATGGTCAATATCAACTACAAAACTGTTTGCAGAGATACAGGATATTTCACACTTCCTCTCCAACATCCCATCAATAGCAGAGATTAGATTTCCTTCGGGAGCAGGCATTGCTCCAAGAGGGGCAGAACGAATAATCCCAGGTTCGTAATTAAATGCCTCTTTTAATGATTTTGTTTTTCCAATAAGAGCACCACCAAACCAAAATTCAGAAGTCTGTCTGTCAAAAACCAAGTGTTTTAATTTATTGTCTGTTCCTTTTTGTATAAATGTTGTATGCAAAGGGAAAGGTTTCTGATTAGAGACTAAAATCGAGCTCTCGTTGTGTTGTTCCTGATGTATTTTTATAAAATGAGATAAATTTTCCTGAGTAGTAGCAATATCACCATAAAGTATCAGGGTTTCCGAAGAAGAGAATATATCTAAATTGGAGCGTATTGTATCAGTAAGAGTATCATTTTCTTTACTTTTCAGAAAAGATAACCCTCTAATGTCGTGTAAAGCATGTCGAACACTTTGTTCTAAGTATCCTGTGAGTATGGTAATATCTTCAATACCTATTTCTTTGAGTTGTAAAACAAGCCTTCGAATTACGGGCGTATTTAATATAGGGAGTGTTACTTTATTTCTAACTGTGGAGAAAGGAAAAATTCCTTCTCCACAACCAGCAGCGAGTATAATGGCAGAAATCATTGCAGGTCTTTCTTTTATATAGGAAATATTATGCCTTTTAAAATAAGGCAAAACTTTTTATAGTTTCAATTTACATCTGTTGCATAGCATTTTTAAAAAAGTCCCAGATAAGTTTTGAAGCGTCGGGTTCTGGTGCTGTAGGTCCTACTATAAATTGAGGGTAAAAATTTTTTGTGCCAGGCCAGGTATGTCCACCCCCAATGATTTTATATAGAAAAACCGAAGGGACACAATTATAATTAACAACTTCTGTGTAAAATGTATCTTCTGTATTACTATCAGGTAGTTGTGTAACAATAGTTTCCCCAGAATATCCATATTGCTTTGCCCACCATTCTGCGTTTTCTTCTGCCGATAAGAATACAGGTCTTTTGCCGGGTCCTGCGTTGGTTTCCCCTCCATTAAAGGGAACCACTGGGTCGGCTGTCCCGTGGATAATTAAAACGGGAATATTTTTTTGAGGTTTTCTTTCTTCTGCATAGATTTGTGTCATACTGCCCATTACAGGAGCAATTGCAGCAAAACGCTTCGAGTAACATGCAAATGCTTGTATCATCATTCCTCCTGCAGAAGCACCCGTTGCAAAAATTTGGTTTGTTTGAATAGGGTATCGGGACAGCAAATAATCAATAAGCACCTCTAAAAATCGAGTATCTTTATTAGGTAATGGGGCTGTTTTCCATGTTCTCCATTTGCCCTGAGGATAAACCACAATAAACTTTTCTTCATCGGCGAGTTGGTTAAATCGTGTTAACTTTTCCATTCCGCGTGCGGTATCGCTAAATTGGTGGAGAGCGAGGAGTAAAGGAACAGGTGTTGTACTGTCCAGATTTGGAGGAATATGCAAGCGGTAATAGCGTGTTTCTCCATCTACTTTTATTTTTGAGTAACCTGCGTAACAAGAGGTAAATAAAAAAATAATCAATATCGAGAAAAGAGATAATGTGCTTCCTGAAATAATAAACAATCGTTTTTTCTTTTCAATCATTGTCTTTTGTCCTTTTTTGAATATATCGTTCCCAATCAATGTTATAAAAAAAGTATAATATATACAGTAATTAAAATAAACAGTTTTACTGGAAAGATAACAAATGGAACCTTCTTTATATTCTGTAAATTTAACAAGGGTAAATCAGCCCGGTAAAGTATGCCTTGAATTAAAAGGTTCTATTCTTATAATCCATAAGGAAAATTGGGTATCTAAATACTCTTTATATGTCCCTATCGAAGTTGTGAATATTGAAGAGGAAAAACATCGGAATTATAGGAAATTATGGGAGAGTATTCTTGGGTTTATGTTAGCGTTCCTTTTATGTATGCCCTTGAGTTTATGGTTTTTCTATAAACCTTTGTTTTATTCTTATGACCTCCTTTGGGCTATTCCATTAATTGCTCTTTTATTTTTTGCATTAATTGTGGGCTTTTTAGGGCTTTCCCAATTTATCAAATTAAATCCAGCGGTTAGTCTAATTTTTCATCATCGTTCACGAATGATGAAGATGTCTTTCTGGATAAAGCCCGAAATTCGAGTGGCTCTGGAGAAATTAGTATCACGAATATATGAATTAAAAAAGATATTGGAGACAGAGGACTATATTCCATTAAAAGTCTGCCCAATGTGGTTTCATTCCAAGCCATATCGCAAGGCTCTTTTAATGGGTTTGGCTGTGAGTTTTGTCCTATTTTGTATTATTACAATATTTGTTGTTTTGCAGATAGCTGGAGAATATGGGGAAAAAATCTGGTGGACATACGGTATCCTTCCCTTTCCTCCGTTCGTATCTGTTATCAGTGAGTATATTCGAAGGAGATTATTATGGGGTGTTCCTAAAGGGTTCAAAAAGGCACGGGATGCTTTTGAAAAGGAAAACTATTCAACAGCTATTGTGGAACTTCAAAAATTATTAAAAGAACAACCTGATTTAGGCATTGCTCGTTTTTTGTTAATACAACTATTGACGGAGAAAGGGGAGTATGATAACGCCTTAAAACATTGCGAAGAGTTCTATTTTCAGGAACCTTCCCTGGCAACGGAGATGAAAACAACTATTTGGTGGCTACGATGTGTAAAGGAACGAATAGAACATTCGCCCGAGCAATCACAGGATGTAAAGGACATAATTAAAGAATAAATAATAGATAAAAAGGGAAAATCTCCTTTAAGGAGGTATGTTTACCTGGTAACCAGGATTTTTGATAAAATTTAGTAAAATAATAGATATGAATTTATTTTTGAAGGATTTTTTTTTATGAAAAAGGTTGTGATTTTTGGACATAAAGGGCAATTAGGAAAAGACCTCGTTAAATTATTCCAGTCGGAATATGAAGTTGTTGGATATGATTTACCGGAATGGGATATAACCAGTCCGGATATTTATAAATTATTAGATGATTCTGCACCGGATTTGGTTATAAATTCATCAGCATATACAAATGTAGATATGGCAGAAAAAGAGATAGACAAAGCGTTTCTTGTAAATGAAATAGGTGCCCGACAAGTTGCAGATTTGGCAAATCAATGGGGAAGTCCGGTGGTCTATTACAGTACGGACTATGTTTTTGATGGAATGCAGAGGCGACCCTATCGGGAAGATGATATCCCGAACCCCCTATCGGTTTACGGTCGTTCCAAATTAGCCGGTGAGAAATCGGTTATGGATTATAATCCGAAACATTATATTTTAAGAACCGCGTGGTTATATGGTCCCGGTGGAAATAATTTTATAGAAAAAATGATTCATCTCTCAAAAACAGCGGAAAAGTTAGAAATTTCTGAGGACGAAATCGGTTCGCCTACTTATACCTGGGACCTGGCGCAAATAACAAAGAGAATGGTAGAAACACAAAAGTATGGTTTATATCATGCTGTCAATTCTGGCGAATGCTCTCGTTATCAATGGATAAAGACATGCTTTGAATACTTAAATATAAAAACCCCCATTATACCGTGTTCTCGTGCAAAATTTGTATTACCGGCTCCACGCCCCGCTTATTCTGCTATGGATAATCGGAAAATTATGGCGGTGATTGAGTGGAAAATTCCATCATGGCGTGAAGCAACCATACAATATTTACTTAGAAGAGGAGAAGAAAATAAATGAAAAAAATACTTGTTACAGGTGGTGCTGGTTTTATCGGGTCTGCATTTATTCGCAATATGTTAGATTGGTATTCGGATATTTATATAGTAAATCTTGATAAACTTACTTATGCAGGCAATCTGGATAACTTAAAATCAGTGGATACTCATCGTTATACTTTTATACATGGCGATATTGCGGATGCAGAAGTGATGGAACAATCGATAAAAGGCTGTGATGCTGTGGTAAACTTTGCGGCAGAAACACATGTAGACCGTAGTTTGATGGGAGCAAAAGATTTTCTTCGCACCAATGTAGAAGGGGTTTATCAAGTTTTACTAAGTGCAAAGAACAACAATGTTAGCAGGGTTGTTTTAGTCTCTACAGATGAAGTATATGGAAGTAGAGATGTTGGTTCTGCATTAGAAACAGATACTATTTTTCCAAGGAATCCGTATAGTGCTTCTAAAGCAGGAGGAGAACTTTTAGGAAAAGCGTTTTTTGAATCCTTTAAATTGCCTGTCCTTATTACTCGTGGATGTAATACTTATGGACCGTATCAATACCCGGAAAAAGTGCTTCCTTTATTTATTACCAACGCCCTGGAAGGTAAACCCTTACCCTTATATAAAGGAGGAGAGCATAATATTCGGGATTGGCTCTATGTAGATGACCATTGTCGTGCCATAGATTTCGTCTTACGGAAAGGAATACCCGGTGAAATTTATAATATTTCAGCAGGATTTGAAAAAGAAAACATCGAAATTACAAGAAAGGTTCTTGAACTCACAGGTAAAGATGAAAGTCTAATCCAATGGGTGCCTGACCGTCCGGGACATGACCGAAGATATTCTATGAATTCAGATAAACTCCGTAATTTAGGATGGAAACCTGAAATATCATGGGAAGAAGGTATACAAAAAACAGTGCAGTGGTATATAGAAAATGAATGGTGGTGGCGACGGATAAAAGAGGGTGAATTTAAAAAATATTATGAAGAACAATATATAAAAAGAAAAAATACATAAATAGAGGAGATTATCTTATGGCTCAGGAATGCAAAAATCAAGAACGCAATCAGTCTTTTTGTTCATGCAGTTACCCTGGTTGCTCAAGGCATGCGGTATGTTGTGAATGTCTTCAATATCATCTTAAAAAACGGCAACTACCGGGTTGTTGTTTCCCTCCAGAAGCAGAGAAAACTTATGACCGTTCCTTTGAGGCATTTGCCCGTGCGTGGGGATTAACAAAATAAATCGAAGAGTATTATAAATATGAATAAGAAATTCATTGATACATTAAAAAGCCAGAAAAAGAAAATAGTCGTTGTTGGCAGTGCTAATGTAGATATTGTAGCCAGAGTACCCCGTTTACCGAAGGAAGGTGAATCCTTTCGAGGTGAGTCTTTATCTATAGTTTTTGGAGGTAAAGGAGCCAATCAAGCCGTTTCACTTGCAAGGTTAGGTGCGGATATAAACTTTATAAGTTGTGTGGGGAAAGACCATTTTGGTAGGAGTATGAAAAAAGGTTTTAAAGATGAAGGGATACCTATAAATACGATAAAAGAAACCCCGGATGCTTTTTCTGGAACTGCATTAATTTTTGTGGATAAAGACGGGAAAAATAGTATTGTTGTAATTGCGGGAGCCAATCATGAATTGAAACCTGAAGATATAATAAGACAGGAGAAGATTTTTCAGAAAGGGGATATTTTGCTAACACAATTGGAGTTGCTCCCGGAGACTATTGAAACGGCTCTGATATTAGCCAAAAAGAACGGCATGATAACCATTGTAGATGCGGGTCCTCCACGGAATATCTCGAAGCATATTTTTCCTTATATAGATGTAATATCCCCCAATGAGACAGAGACCGAATTCCTTACGGGCATGAACCCCTCAAAGTCTGAGAACAGATTAAAATGTGCTGAAAAGTTTTTAAAGATGGGGGTGTCTTCTGTGGTTCTTAAATTAGGTTCTCAGGGTTGTTATTATAACGATGGCAAATTTGAGATTTATGCGCCCAGTTATAAAGTCCCTGTTGTGGATACTACTGCGGCAGGAGATGCATTCACATCTGCTTTGGCTTTTGCATGGGGACAGGCGGAGATTGATGAAGTGTTGGATTTTGCCAATGCTGTTGGTGCATTAGCCTGTACAAAATTTGGTGCCCAACCCTCCATGCCTCATCTGGATGAAGTGCAAAAGTTTCTAAAAAAACATAAAAAATGGAAGTAAAAGAGTATTACTTATGAGTGAAAATAAAATAAATTTAGATAAAGTGAAGTATTCTGCATCCGTAATGTGTCTTGACCTTGGGCGATTAAAAGAAGAATTTCATCTTGTTCAGAAAATAGGTATTGATGAACTCCATTTTGATATCATGGATGGCACCTTTGTGCCTAATTTAACATTGGGGTTTGATTTCATCTCTTTAGCCCGTAAATGTTGTTCATTACCCTGTTGGGCTCATTTAATGATTATGCGACCCGAACGATATATAAAACGATTGGTAGACCTCGGTTGTGCAGGTGTTATCGTCCATGTGGAGACCTGTTTACATGCTCACCGAGCAGTTAAACAAATTCGTGAATATGGACTTTCACCGGGAATAGCCGTAAATCCGATGACCCCCTTAGATGAACTGGAATATCTTTTACCAGAAGTTGACCGTGTATTAATTATGGCTGTGGACCCGGGTTATGCCGGACAAAAAATAATTCCCCAAACTTTTGAGCGAATTCAAATTCTTTCGCGAAAAATACAGTATCATAAATATCCGGTTGATATTGAGATTGACGGAAACATTACAGTGAAAAACTGTGCCAAATTTATTCGTTTAGGTGGAAATGTTTTTGTATTAGGCTCTTCCAGCATTTTTTTCGGAACTACACGAAATTATGAAGAAAGTTTCCCTCACTTCAAAAAAGAGGTGGCCGAACAAATTCATACTGTATAAATTTCTCTATTTTACCTTTTCTCTTCTCTCTTTTAATTCTCGCCAGGTGGTTAATATAATCTTTTCATTTTCTAAAAATTTCTTAAATTCGGGGTTCATCATTATTAAATAGTCCCCTTTTCGTGTAGTAGAAGATTGCGTAAAATAAGGAAATTCTTCTGTTGGTATAGCACAATGCAAAATAACCTCTGTAACACCGGGTTTCATTTCATGAAGGGCTTTTGTCAAGGGTTCAAACTTATCCTCCGTTTTCCAATCATAGGTAAAAGTTAAAACATCATCTACAACAGGAAGCCCTCCTTCCCAGATTTTTTTCGCCCACGAATAAATTATTTCTTTGGGCATGGGTAATTCTTGTTGCAAATATTGCATGTGTCCTCCCGGAAAAAGAACAGGAATTTGTTTCTCTATACCTAAATTAATATATTTCTCCATAAATTTTAAACTGGAAAACAATGTTCCCATGTGTGAATCTAAATGGGTAGGTTTTATTCCCATTTTTTCAGCAAGAGCCAGTTGGGCTCGAATTTCTCTATCCACTTCTTCCGGTGAAGCATTCGCTACAACATTTTTAACATCGCCCCACATATAACCTGTTTCATCTACTAATCCAGGAACTTGTTGGAAACCAGAAACAGGTCCCCACCGATAATTATCCCACTCTGAAGTTAATGTCAGGTGAAGTCCTGCATCCCACTGTGGATTTTTCTTCCATTCTTTTACAAATTGCTCAACCCATGCACAGGGCATCATAATACTACAAGAGGTAGCTACCCCTTTTGTAAAGGCTTCAAATGTTGCTTTGTTTGCTCCAAGACATAGACCTACATCATCAATATGAAAGATAACTACGCGACTTCCTTTTTCCCAGCCTAATCGTTCTGCATAAGGTACTTCCTCATCTGAAAAAACATGGATGGCAACGAATGAAAATAACATTAATGAGATGAAAAATAAATTTTTGTTCATAAAAAACCCTTTCTATATTGAAAAACACATGACAAAAGTGGGAAAATATTAAAAATATTATACTTGTTTTACATTTGAAAAGACAATTACAATTATTACAATAGCAGAAAATTATAAGATTATATGAAAAATATTAGGCGAAATTTATAAGGTATTAATTTCATGAGAAAAACTTTACAAGATTATAATGTTTCGCCCGGTTCAAAAATAGATGCGGATGCGGTATGTGTACAATGCGGAACTGTTAATCCGGAAGGAACATTAATTTGCAGAACTTGTGGTAATAATCTGCGTGACCAGCGTAGATTGCGTTTGCAGGCGGAGGAGCAGTTACTGGCAGGTGAAGAAACTTTACCCAGTCCACGAAAAATTGTATTGGGAATTATTGCGGTTATCGGGACGATACTTATTATTATCGCTGGAATTAATGCAGATAGGATTATGCTTTGGCTGGTAAGTAGTGGTAGCGAGTATACAACAGAAAATCCGTGGTCAGGAGAATTGGGCAATCAGTTATCTATTATGGTAGAAGATTTAAGATTGCAGGTTTTAGCAAGTAATCAGATTTATAATGCGATACGACAACCCATCAATACAGAAAATCCTGAGGGAATTTTTGTTATTGCGATTCGCAATGCAGAAGAAGATATCGTTCCTGTGGGTAAAGCAATGGTTAAAAGTAAAGGAGATAATTATTTGTTTACCGCATTGCTTGATAATGGTGCTCAGGTGCGTGGAGTTGCTCAAAAGCAGGAGCAGAAATTGGTCGCCTATTGGGATAAGGCTTCCTGTGAGTGGAATGGACAAAAAGGCTCTGCCTCTGGAATTGTTTCTAAAAGAGATGATGGAAGGTATGAGGGATATGGAGGAACAGATTTAACTAATGAAAACTTTGGATTTTACGCTTTTAAGTTGCCTTAATCTTTTCGTTCCTTAATAATTTTCATTCAAATCTAATTTATTCTTAAGTATTATTAGTAATGAAGGGTTTAATTTTATGTTTAAAATCTTTTCAAATCTTAAACAAAAACTACAAAAGACAAGAAGTGTTCTAACGGATGGTATAAAAAATCTTTTTTCTTTATATCCAAAAATTAATGATGATGTTTATAATTCTCTGGAAGAACTGCTTATAGAAGCGGACTTGGGAGTAAATACAAGTTTGTTTTTAATAGAGCGACTAAAAGAGGAGGTTAAGAAACAGGGAATAACAGAAGCGGAACAAATTATGCCTCTATTAAAAACAATTATGTTGGAGATATTAAAAACAGGAGAACACGAAATAAATTGGAATGCAGAGCCGCAGCCCCATGTTACTTTAATTGTAGGTGTAAATGGCTCCGGAAAAACTACTACTGCGGGGAAAATTTCCGCTCAATTGGTTAAAGAAAACAAAAAAGTAATTTTAGCCGCAGGGGATACTTTCCGTGCAGCCGCAGGAGAACAATTAGAAATTTGGAGCCAGCGTAGTGGTGCCGATTTAATACGACATCAAGAAGGAGCAGATCCTGCAGCTGTAGCGTATGATGCTGTAGATGCAGGTATTGCACGAAAGGCTCAAAATGTAATTATTGATACTGCTGGAAGATTACATACCAAAGTAAATCTGATGGAAGAATTAAAAAAAGTCTACCGTGTTATTAAGAAACGGATGCCAGAAGCCCCTCATGAGGTTCTTTTAGTCCTCGATGCGACAACAGGGCAAAATGCTTTGCAACAGGCACGAATTTTTACAGAGGCTCTGAATATAACAGGGATTGTCCTTACAAAATTAGATGGCACGGCGAAAGGAGGAATGATATTTGGTATTCAGAAGGAGCTAAACATTCCTATAAAATTAATTGGAGTTGGAGAAGGAGTTGAAGATTTACAGCCTTTTGACCCGAATTCATTTGTTGATGCTTTGTTTAATTGAAAATTTTGAATTATTATGGGCCCATATCCAGACAACATCTACAAAATTGCTTTAGAAATACAGAAATGCCGATTTTGTGATAACAAACTGCCTTTAGGTGCTAATCCTGTTTTACGTGTAGGAGAACGGTTATCTCCCATACTTATTGTGGGTCAGGCGCCAGGATTAAAAGTCCATAAAACAGGATTACCATGGAATGATCCCAGTGGTGATAAACTTCGCTTGTGGTTAAATGTATCGCGAGAGCAATTTTATGATACACGCTATTTTACAATTATTCCTACAGGATTTTGCTATCCCGGTCGTGATGTAAGAGGTGGCGATTTACCTCCGCGGGAAGAATGTATTGATTTATGGTGGAGCCAACTTTTACCGTTAACATATCCTTTTGAACTAATCTTGTTAGTAGGACGCTATGCACAACGATTATTCCTGAATGAAAGATTACCTGCTACCTTAACAGAAACAATTCGATTATGGAAAAATTTCTATCCGCCTGCAATTGTCTGTCCCCATCCGTCTTTTCGTAATAATCTTTGGCTAAAGAAAAATAAAGAGTTTATCAGCGAGGTGGTGCCTTTTATTCGGGAAAAGGTTCATTTTTTAATGCAACAAGTAAATGCAAGAGAATTTGAAATTTAAACTGAAAAGTGATATAAATAAATATGTTTCTATACAACAAAAAGAAACAAAAAACTTAAACTTAAACAAGAAAGGGCAACATATGAAGAAACAATTATTTCTGTTCGCTGTGGTAATGGCAACAGTTTGTGTATCACTAATCATCCTTGGTTGTCAAACTGCAAAGAAGGTATCGCCAGAGGAAGCGGTAACTGCTCAGGTTAACAAATTTGTGGAAGCAATGAAAGCGAAAAATTTAGATGGTGTTATGGCCATTTTCTCTGAAAAATTTGAACACTATGAATGGGGTGATAAAGCAGGTGCTCGTGAATTTTTACAGCAAGCCATTGATGTGGGTTATTTAGATGGTTTAGAGATTGATTTAAGCAAAATGCAAATTAAATTAGAAGGCTCAACCGCTACTGTATATCCGATAGATATTAAAGGGAACTTTGGTTCTACTACGGTTGAACTGGTTTTTACCAATGAAAATGGTAATTGGCTGGTTACAGGTTTAGACGCAAGCGATATATAATCGAATATAATATCTTTGCAAATTAAATTGTAATGTAGTTTTTATATAGAAGGCAAGAGGGACTACGGCATTCAGGTGGAGTGTCGTAGTTCCGTTTTTATAATGTAGATAAATATCATTATTTTAATAGTCTATGATTTAATGTGTGTATAAAGGAGTAAGGAAGTGAGTAATCAAGAGAAGGTTTTCTTTTATATCGATGAGAATTGGAACCGTTTTATAGATGATTTGAAGGAGTTTGTAGCCATTCCTTCCATATCCACTTTACCGAATTATAAAGGAGATGTGTTGCGAACCGCTCAATGGCTGGAACGCTATTTCCAGAGACTAAATTTTAATCGCGTTGAAATAATAGAAACGGGTGGACATCCATTCGTTTTTGCTGAATATAAAGGACCCAATCCCCTTCTTACACTCCTTATCTATGGGCATTATGATGTACAACCTGTAGACCCTGAAAATGAATGGGATACAAAACCCTTTCAACCGACTATTAAGGGAGATTGTATGTATGGAAGAGGTGTTTCGGATATGAAAGCCCAATTGCTGGCACAGATGTTTGCCACACAAGCATGGTTGGAAAACAATTCACTTCCTATTCATTTGAAGTATATTATCGAAGGGGAAGAAGAAATTGGTTCACCCAGTATGCAAAGTTTTTTAAAGAAGTATAAAGAATTATTAAAATCGGATGTTGCTATTAATTGTGATGCGGGTGTTTTTTCTCCGGATATTCCTTCTGTAACTTATGGGCTTCGTGGACTTACCTATTTTGAATTGGAGTTAAAAGGACCTAAACAGGATTTGCATAGTGGTTTATATGGTGGAACTATACGAAACCCGATACATGTCTTGTGTGAATTGATAGCTAAAATGCATGATGAAAAGGGCAAGGTTACTCTTCCTTATTTTTATGATAAAGTAAAACCTTTAACAGATGAGGAACGAAGCTTATTATCCCAGATACCCCATTCGGATGAGGAATGGAAAAAAACAGTAGGAATGTCAACACTTTATGGTGAAGCAGGATATAGCACTATAGAACGCGTAGGAGCAAGACCTACTCTGGAAATTAATGGGATTATTGGCGGTTTTACAGGTGAAGGGGCTAAAACCGTATTACCATCAAAAGCAAGGGCTAAAATTTCTATGCGATTAGTTCCAGACCAGGAACCCGAAAAGATGGAAGAATATCTCCGTGAGTTCCTGCAACAACATTGTCCCTCAGAGATGGAGTGGAATTTATCCCTTCATTCCTGTTCTCCACCTGCATTGATGAATTTGAAATCTCCATATATGCAGTCTGCAATAACTGCTCTTACCGAAGAATTCGGACGAGCACCTCTATTTCGAAGAGAAGGTGGTAGCGTGCCTGTGGTGGCATGGTTGCAACAAATCCTCGGGCTGGATTCGATTATGTTAGGTTTTGCATTACCCGATGATGGGATACATGGTCCTAATGAACATCAAAATTTGCCCCTATTAAAGAAAGGCATTCGAGTTCATTGCCGTTTTTATGAAGAATTGTTAAAAGGTAAGTCATACGAGAAATGAAATCAAAAGAAACAATTACAATTTGTGGT
>DAOSUS010000006.1:0-59691 GCA_035378955.1 Candidatus Hydrogenedens sp.
TTTGCATTTAATACAAGGTTCACATACAACAAACGCCATTCGCTCCTCCTTCCAAATTTAATAATATAATATGACTTAACTTATAGGATAACGAAACCTGCAGGATTAATCAAATTTTTGTTCTTTTAATTCGCGGAACTTCCAATATTTGGGATAATTTTTAGAATTGGCTAAATCGTCCAATTCTCGAAGCAGGTCTTGCTGGTGTTTGGATAAGCGAACAGGTATCTCAACTACGATTTTATAGTATAGGTCACCCCTACCGCGATTATTCAAATGAGGCATTCCCAATCCTTTTTTTCTTAAAAGGTCACCGGATTGTGTGCCTTCAGGAATAGTAAGGTCAATCATACCATCAATAAGAGTAGGTGCTTTAATCACGGTTCCGGAGATAGCCTGGGATAAGGTTACAGGAACTTCACAATACAAATCACTGCCTTTGCGTTCAAACAAAGGATGTTCTTTTATCTGTAAATGGACATATAAATCACCTGGTGGACCTCCTCCTATTCCTGCTTCACCATCACCTACGGAACGCAAAGTTGTTCCAACATCTACACCCGGTGGAATATTAATTTCCGTTTCCCGTGTGGAAGAAATTCTTCCCTGACCTCCACAATGAATACAGGGGCGTGATATGTATTTCCCCTCTCCCCGACATTGAGGACAGGTTCGTGTAATGCTGAAAAATCCATGGGAAGCCCGTATTTGTCCCGTGCCTCCACATTGGGGACAAACTTCCATTTTTGAACCGGGTTCTGCACCGGTTCCATGGCATTCGCTACATGGTTCTTTGCATGAATAGCGAACTTTTTTCCTGGCTCCTGTGGCGGCTTCTTTTAATGTTATTGTTAATGTAGTTTGAACATCATTACCGCGCTGAGCATTGCTCCGTCGCCCTGTTCGACGGGTGCCGGAGCCAAAAATCATATCAAATAAATCATCAAAGGGCGACTCAAAACCTTCTCCGAAGCCTTCTGTAAACCCACGGAAACCGCCCGTGAAGTTTCCCATATCAAAAGGTTGTCCATCTACTGTGCCGTAACGGTCATATTGTGCCCTTTTCTCGGGATTTTTCAGAATATCATACGCTGCATTGATTTCTTTTAATTTTTCTTCTGCCTCTTTGTCGCCCCCGGTTTTGTCCGGGTGGTATTTATGTGCTAATTTTAAGTAGGCACGACGAATTTCGTCCTGCGAAGCATTCTTCGGGACACCTAATATTTCATATAAATCTTTACCACGAACCATATTATTACTTATCACCTACTACAATTGATAGTGTATTATACAAAATTATACAAAGAGGCAGAAGTCTTGTTTGATAACTGAAAGTCTTCAGGTTATACATCTACAACGCGTTGACCACCTTCCTCATTGGATGAAGTGTTTCCACTGTCAGAGGAAGTCTGTGTTGTTTGTTCTGCAGAAGGACCTTTTGCCTGAGTTGCGGCACGATACATGGCTTCTGACAATTTATGAGTAGTGGAAGTTACCTTATTCATTGCAGATTCAATATCTTCAATACGGTCTCCCGCTAATGCTTTACGCAATTCTTCTAGAGCAGATTCTACATCGGATTTTTCACTGGCAGAAACTTTATCACCGTATTCTTTCAAGAGTTTCTCAGTGCTATACAACAGCGAGTCCGCATTGTTTCGTACTTCTATTTCTTTACGCCGTCTTTTATCCTCTTCTGCATGCTGTTCTGCATCTTTTACCATCTTTTGAATTTCTTCTTCCGTTAGTCCACTGGAACTTTCAATACGAATTTTTTGTTCTTTACCGGTAGCGAGGTCTTTGGCGGAAACATGTAAAATGCCATTGGCATCAATATCAAATGTTACTTCGATTTGTGGGATACCTCGTGGTGCTGGCGGAATACCCACAAGGTCAAAACGACCTAATGTGCGGTTATCCCTTGCCATTTCACGCTCTCCCTGCAGTACATGAATAGTTACAGAAGTTTGGTTATCTGAAGCAGTAGTGAATATTTGCCGTTTGTTTACAGGGATTGTTGTGTTTCGTTCTATTAACTTGGTGCAAACGCCACCTAAAGTTTCGATACCTAATGACAAGGGAGTAACATCCAGCAATAAGATATCTTTTACTTCTCCTGCGAGGACGCCTCCTTGAATGGCGGCACCTACAGCGACTACTTCATCCGGGTTTACACCTCGGTGAGGTTCTTTTCCAAAGAGGTCTTGAACAATGCGTATTACAGCGGGCATGCGTGTCATACCACCGACAAGAATAACCTCGTCAATATCACTTGCTTTTAATCCAGCGTCTTGTAATGCTTGCAAGCAGGGTCCTTTTGTTCTTTGGAGCAAATCATCACAAAGTTGCTCTAATTTTGCCCGTGTCAGGGTATAGTTTAAGTGTTTCGGACCTGAGGCGTCTGCTGAAATAAAGGGCAGGTTAATATCTGTGGTCATTGTAGTGGATAATTCACACTTTGCTTTTTCTGCTGCTTCTTTTAATCTCTGCAACGCCATCGGGTCTTTTCGCAAATCTATACCCTGGTCTTTCAAAAATTCGTTGGCTAACCAGTCTATTATACGCTGGTCAAAATCATCACCACCTAAATGTGTATCTCCGTTTGTACTCAATACTTCGAAACTGTCATCACCGATAGCCAGGATTGAGATATCAAAAGTTCCACCACCTAAATCGTAAACGGCTATTTTCTCATTCTTTTTCTTATTCAATCCGTAAGCCAGAGCTGCTGCTGTGGGCTCGTTAATTATCCTCAATACTTCCAGGCCTGCAATTTTACCAGCATCTTTGGTTGCCTGTCTTTGGGAGTCATTAAAATAGGCGGGGACAGTGATAACAGCCTGGGTAACTTTTGTACCTAAATAGGTTTCTGCTGTTTCCTTCATTTTTTGAAGTATCATCGCAGAAATCTCAGGGGGTTTGTAGGTCTTGCCGTGAATTTCTACCTGACAGTCTCCATTTGGGGCTTCAGTTACCTTATATGGGACACGCTTAATTTCTTCTGTTGCTTCATGATAGCGACGACCCATAAAGCGTTTAATTGAAAATACTGTATTTTGGGGATTGGTAATTGCTTGCCGTTTTGCAATTGCACCTACCAATCGTTCTCCATCCTTTGTGAAGCCGACTACTGAAGGAGTAGTACGGTTTCCTTCTGCATTGGCAATGACTACAGGCTCGCCACCTTCCATCACCGCAACACAGGAATTTGTTGTTCCTAAATCAATTCCTATAACTTTTCTCATAGGTCTTTCAACCTCCTTTTGTAAAATTTTAGTAAAAAATGTTTTATTTTAGAACATTTTTTTTATTTTTTGTCATTGTTGTTTATTTTCTTCATTATTATTGGCTGTTTGTTCTGGCAATTTGCTTACCACAACTTTTGCAGGTCGTAGCACGCGTTTGCCTAACAAATAGCCTTTCTGATATTCCTGGACCACCGTTCCCTCCGATTGTTCGGATTCTATTTGGGCTAATGCCTCATGAACATTCGGGTCGAACGGTTGTCCTATCGTTTCTATAGGTAGCAAACCTCGTGCCATGAGTGTATCTTTCAATTGAGAAAAGACCATACGAATGCCCGAAGCAAAGGCATCCTCTGGGTCTGGTATATGTTGTAAAGCCCTTTCAAAGTTATCTAAAACAGGGAGTAAGTCTTTAATAAGGTGTTCTGTGGCTGTTTCGCGGATTTCTTTGATTTCCCGTGTAGTCCGTTTTCGATAATTGTCATATTCTGCACAAATACGGAGATAACGGTCTTTTAATTCTTCTAATTCTTTTGTTTTTTCTTCGAATAGTTTAGAAATTTCGTCCAAAGAGTTCGATTTTGAAACAGTTTCTTCTTCAACAGGTTCCTCCGATGATGGAGGAACGATAGATGCCCGTCTGATGATTTCAGAATCGGACGCAGTGCTTTCTTTGTCTTGTTCAAATTTTTTCTCTAATTCTGATTTCCCGTTTTCCATATATAAAATCACCACTCCTTTGCTTATAATTATTATTTCAATCTAAATATTTTTTAATTAATAATTACTTAACGCCACAGTCGGGATAACATTTTGCCTACCATTCCCGCTGTGTAATCTACAATGGAAGAGAGCCTTTCATAAGGCATTCGTTTGGGTCCCAGAATGCCAATGAAACCTGCAGGCTCCTCCTGTTCCTCTAACCGATAAGGAGATGCAATAATTCCAAATTCATTAATATTATTCATCATCGTTTCTGAACCGATTAGTACGGTTCTTTTTTGGTTTTCTGAACGAGCTAACGATTCTCTTAACGCTTTTACTAAGGGAGAGGGGTCTTCCATGATACCGATAATACTTCTTACCTTTGTTGACTCCTGAAATTCAGGCTGGTCAAACAAATTATTAGTTCCATCTAAAAACATCTGATTGGCTGGAGGTTCCACCTGTGTCAGAATTTTCAATGCTAATTCAACTAATTTTCTTCGTTCATCGAAGAATTTTCTTAAACTTTCACGAACAACAGGATAAATATTATCTATTGAAACATTCAATAAGGATTCGTTTAAGAATTTATTCAGCGATTCTAAAAGTTGTGTAGACACTGTACTGTCCAGAATAACAGAAGAAGTGTGAACACATCCAAAACTATCTACTATCAAGATAGCCACTTGTCGTTCTAATAGAGGTACTAATTCTACATGACGGATGACTGCGGTACTTTCAGCTGGAAGTTCTGCCAAACCCGCCTGATGACTTGCCAAAGCCAATAAATGGCTTGTCTGGCGAAGAATCTGGTCTGCAGAGTCCATTTTTTTTGTTAATTCCTGTTTGATGTGTTCACGCTCTGCTAATGTTAACTCCTGAACCTTCATCAAGTGTGTAACGTAGTATTTATAACCCATATCTGTAGGAACTCTACCGGAACTTGTATGAACCTGTGTAAGATAACCCATCTCCTCCAAGTCTGCCATTACATTGCGAATTGTTGCCGGGCTCAAATTTAAGCCTAATTTCTTTACAACAGTTCTGGAGCCTACCGGTTCCGCTGTTGTAATGTATATATGCACAACGGCTTCTAAAACAGTTCGTTCTCGTTCATTTAATGGAGGAAATTTTGTATTCATAACAATACACCTTTTAGCACTCACTAAGGTAGAATGCTAATAATAGTTTATCATATATCTTAACGACTGTCAAAATAATTTCGTTGGCAACGCCTAATTTTGACCAGATATAAATATATAAATTGATTTGTTTCTTATAGATTAAAAGTAGTAATTTATTATCATATCTTCTGAAAGATAAACTAATAAAAGGATACGAAAGGATATATATAATGAAAAGGCGTAGTTTTTTAAAATTAGCGGTCGGGGCCCCATTAATTGTTAAATCCTCTGTGATAAGAGCCCAGGGTATTCCTCCTTCAGAACAGGTAATTATTGGTGTTATAGGTATTGGTGGCCGTTCCCATGAACTCATACATACTCTGTTTAATATTCCTGCTGCACGCATTGTTGCTGCATGCGATTGTTTCAAACCAAGAATTGATTCTGCAATGAGCTCAGTAGGAGAGAAGAATGGCTGGCATGCTTATACAAATCCATTAGAGATGTTAGATAAAGAAAAATTGGACGGTGTTGTGGTCTCTACGACTACACATTCGCGTGCTTGGATTTCTGCTCATGCTATGGTGCGAGGTATGGATGTGTATATGGAAAAACCTATGGCGTTGACTGTAGAGGAAGGGCGGACACTTGTAAAAATGGCACGAAAATATAAACGCGTTACACAAGTGGGGACCCAGCAACGGTCTATCCCTTTGAATAACTGGGCAAGTGACCTTGTGAAAAAGGGTGCTATTGGTAAATTAAAGAAAGTCATATCTGCCAATTTTGTAAGTCCGTTACGCTGGAATGAGAATACACAATATCCGGAGTCCCCCTATACAAATGAGCCATGGTGGGATTTATGGACGAATCAGGCTGTCTTTCGGCCCTATCATGAAGATTTACATCGTGGCTGGGCGAAATGGTGGGATTATGATGGAGGAGGGACCTCTTTTGGCGTTACAGGTTGGGGTGCTCATGCGTATGACCAGATTCAAAGAGGATTAGGAACGGATACAACAGGACCTATGGAGATAATACTTGAAGAACCTGTTAAAGAACTTCCTGCGGGCTTGTTTGAAGAGCGTGAAATTAAACCGGAAGAGACAGGGGCTTCTTATTATCCTATGACCAAAGGGATAGTAGGTCCCCGTGCTAAGGTTCGTATGCGGTATGAAAATGGTGTGGAATTGGAATTGTATTATGATTCGGACAGAGGTCCCGGGTTAGGATGCATTTTTATGGGTGAAAATGGAAGTATTGAAATCAATCGTGATGCTGTTTCATCAAATCCACCTGAAATATTACAACGCTCCGATAGGCCGCAAAAATTATCTGTGCCAGAAACACAGCCACATCTTGAAGATTGGATTCAGGCTATTAAAACACGGAAGCAATGTCATGCAGATATTGAGATTGGACATCGCAGCAATACGCTGTGTATTCTTGTGAACATTGCTCGGGATTTGGGCAAAGTAGGCGAGATATTAAAATGGAACCCAAAGAAAGAGCAGTTCGAAAATTGTGATGAAGGAAATGCTATGCTCTCTCGTCCCCGTCGCAAGGGCTATGAGTTACCTGTATAAAAGAACATCTTTTGAAAAGGAGTTTATCAATGTATATATTACTTATGATGGCATTACTTTTTCAGAATTTTATATCTGCTCCCGATACCCCTAAGGAAGGAGGTTTTGTTTCTATCTTTGATGGGAAAACATTGAAAGGATGGGAGGGACTTGAAGGTTGGTGGTGGGTTGAGGATGGAGCCATAACAAGTAAGAGTACAACGCAAAAGCCCTGTGAAAAAGCGCATTATCTTTACTGGATGGGAGGGCAGCCTGAAGATTTTATCTTGAAATTAGAATTTCGTCTTGAAAATAATAATTCAGGTATCCAATTTCGCAGTGAAAAACGACCGGACTATGACATTTGGGGTTATCAAGCGGATATAGATGAAAGTGGCGAATGGACAGGTTGCTTATTCCAGCATGACCGTTGGGCTGTTGTTAAACGCGGTTATAAAGCATGGATTGATAAAGATGGAACCCGAAAAGAGGAGCCCATTGGTGACCCGAAAGAATTATTATCGGCTGTAAAATTCAAAGATTGGAATGAATATGAAATAAGAGCGATAGGAAATCATATAGAACTTTTTATTAATGGAACAAAGATGTGCGAAGTTTTTGATGATGATAAACAATATTCCCGTCGAAAAGGATATATTGCTTTGCAAATGCATCCGGGACCTTCTATGAAAGTTCAATTTCGTAATATCCGTATCAAAATCGTCAAGGAATAATTTGAATATCTATAGTACATAGGCAACACATATCTTTTAGCATTTTCACAATACGACGAAGACTATCAAAAATATGCATGAGGAAGAAGAGAGAATATCTACGAATTTAACATACACTACTTCTCTTCTTTGTAGACGGTAAATTAGTGAATAATTATAACCACGAATTCCCACGAATAGACACGAATAAAAAAGAATGGTAAAAATCTATCATGCATTATTTTATTCGATGTAGATAAACTGTCCCCGCTGCTGGTATTTTTTTTGCCCTCTATCCTTCCATTTTTGACATACAAACCCTGCAGAGATGAAAAATCTTTCTATTCTACCCCTTTGTGTTCTCTGTGATTAATTATTTTTACAACGAAATAGGGGCATGGCATGCCGTACCCCTACGATTGAAAAAGAATATATAAATCTGTTGTTTATGTCTATTTATGCTCTATAGAAAATCATTAAATTAGATTACAAAATCAATTTGATTTGCATTAATAATAAAAATAAGAGGAAATCTCTTTCGAAATTTCCTCTTATTTAACAAATTATAAATATTTTCGCTGTCTTAAATAATTACTTTCTTCTGCGACGAAGAACCAAAACACCGCCTGCGGAGCAAAGTGTTGTAATAACTGCAAGGCCAATGCCACCTGCTACAGGAATTGTTCCTTCGGGAAGTATCTGAACAGTTACTGTTGCCGATGCATAGATACCTTTCGAACTATCTGTTACTACACACTGATATGCACCTGCATCTGCAGTGGTTACATCACGAATAACTAACTGGTTCCCTGTAGCGCCATCAATATCTTCACCATTTTTTGTCCATTGGATTGAATATGGGGCTACTAAATCTTTTAGTTCAACACGCAAATCAATTGTTCCACCTTCTTCTACTTTGATTGTTCCACTCGGATAAATTGTTACTTTATCACTCGAAGGAGGCACATAGCCCGGATAAATCGACGGGTCTAATACTGCTGCGATAAAAGTATCACCAGGACCTTTCACACCAGCAAATTCTTGGTATTCTTCAAAATTGGTATAGCCATCACCGTCTGCATCACCATCTTTGGCTAAGAATTCAGGTAATCTTTCATAGTTATTTGGGTCACGCTCAATATCATTTACAAGGCAAGAACCCTGACTTATCACATCACAAAGAGCCAATAAACCTGCTACTGTTGCAACTGTGTTTGCACTTGGGTCATCTCCCACGGTTGCATACCCAGCTAATACCATAAGTAAATTACGGAATAAAGTTACGATATCCTGAGGGTTTACACATCCCGGTGGATTATCAGGAGTGGTACATAATGGCGGAACTTGAGGATAATAACCTCGGAGAACATTCCATAAGGAGGGTAACAAAACCGTCAAGAAATTATGCATCCCATCTGTATAAAGTTTCTGATAGTTTGCATTGTATGCAGCAATTACATCTGTCGGGTTAACACCAGGTTGTACCTGTCCTGGCAGTGTACCTGAAGCCAAATTAGCATATTTAGTTGGATTTTGAACCAATTCTTTGATGATACGAAGTTCGTAGTTTCCATCTAACATGCCATTAGGTGTGGGCATGTCATCTACGATACCGCCGTTAAGGTCCGCTATATCACACTGGATCATGGTTAACAACGCGGCATCCTCGCCCAGTAATTCTACTAACCAAGCAAATTTTGTCGTGACTAAATTATACGCACCATCCATTAAAGTACAGAAGTTAACTTCACTTGGGTTAGGGGGCGGTTGAACCGCATAACTTTGAGCACTCAGCCCAACAACTAAACCTACGAGCAACAGCATTGATAAAGATTTTTGTTTTAACATAGTTTACTCCTCCCTAAAGGTTAGGGGTTTATAGTTATATTTAATTTTGTAAAACACCTCAAGACTACCTACAGCCTTGACACATATAAACTATATCATAAAAAAAATAAAAAGTCAAGTCAAAAAGTATATTTTTTTAAAATTTTTTATTCCCTGATACAAAGTTCAATTTTTAAAGATTTTTATTTGATTTCGATTTTATTTTTGAGTTTCAAAAAAGGTATAATATTTTCAGATATATGGTTCATGACCATACAAAAATTTTGTGTTTACTAAATGAAAATAAAATTAAACCCTGTGAAAAGGTAGTGGAAAGGAAAAGATATTTTTCGAGGGGTTCTGAAATATATGTATAAGGATAAGAAAGCACACCTGAAAAAGAGGTTGTGTTCTTTATATTTTTTGCAATTCAATGCATATTTTATGTCATTGTGTTCATTGCGTTTAATAGCAGAAACTCCATAATCCTATGCAGGGTATAAGTTTCTGTAATCCTTAACCCCTCCGAAAATTCCTTGTCCATCCTTTTCAAAGAAAGAAGGAGGATTTTACATGCTTATGGTATATTACGCAATTGGAGGCGGGATTGCAGGTATTCTCCTTGGTGTTTTGTTAACCCTTTTGGGTGTCCGAATTCGAGCCAATAGTATATTAAGTCGTGCTCATCGTGAGTTTGCCCAAAAAGTTACCGACGCCGAAAGAGAATCTGCAGCAATTATCCGCGATGCAAAAACAAGAGCCCGTGAAATTGAAGTAGAAATGCGCCAAAAAATGGAAGCAGAAGGGCGTGAAATGAGGCGTGAAATTGCCAATCTCGAAAAGAGAATCCAGTCCAAGGAAGAAGCCGTCGAAAAGCGAGCAGAAGCATTAGATAAAACTGCTATTCAATTAAGTACGCAGGAACGGGAACTGGTTTCACGAGAAAAGCAATTGGATAAAGAGCGAGAACGCATTATTGCCCTTCAACAGGAGCAAGTTAAACGACTTGAAACTATTGCAGGTATGACATCCGAACAGGCCCGCAAAGAATTGTTTACCATGCTCGAAACAGAAGTGAAACGGGATTGTGCCTTACAATTAAAACGGATTGAAGAAGAATTGAAAGAAGAGGCGGATAAACGCGCCAAATGGATTATTGGCGAAGCCATTCAGCGTTGTGCAGTTGACCATGTCGCCGAGACTACTGTAACGGTTGTTTCTCTGCCGAATGAAGAAATGAAAGGTAGAATTATCGGGCGTGAAGGTCGGAATATACGCACATTGGAGAATGCTACTGGTGTGAACATTATTATTGATGATACGCCCGAAGCCGTTATAATCTCGGGTTTTGACCCGGTTCGCCGTCAAATTGCTAAACTAACTTTAGAACGAATGATACAAGATGGAAGAATTCATCCTGCCCGTATCGAAGAATTGGTTGAAAAAATTACTGAAGAACTGAATCAAACTATCCGCGAACGAGGTGAAGAAGCCTGTTTAGAAGCCGATGTGCATGGACTTCACCCTGAAATTGTTAAACTGTTAGGGAAATTAAGTTTCCGCACTTCCTACGGTCAAAATGTTTTACGGCATTCGATTGAAGTTTCACATTTGACAGGAATTATGGCAGCCGAATTAGGATTAAATATTCAGGAAGCTAAACGAGCTGGGCTTATCCATGATATAGGAAAAGCCTTAACTCACGAGGTTGAAGGTGCACATGCTGTTCTGGGACATGATTTAGCCAAACGATATGGTGAGTCTGAGGCTATAGCCAATGCTATTGGAGCCCATCATGGTGATATGCCATCTAGTTCTATATTGGCGGTGCTTATACAAGCGGCTGATGCCATGTCGGCATCACGACCTGGAGCAAGAAGTGAAAGTTTACAAATCTATCTAAAACGGCTGGAACAATTAGAAACTATCTGCAATTCATTTTCGGGTGTGGAGAAAGCCTTTGCCATACAAGCAGGTCGTGAAGTCCGTGTTATGGTGCAGCCTAACCAGATTAGTGATGCAGAAGCGGCAGTTTTAGCCCGTGATTTAGCCCGAAAGATTGAAACGGAACTTACCTATCCCGGACAAATTAAAGTTACAGTTGTCCGCGAAACACGCGCTATTGAAACGGCAAAGTAGTCATAAATTTTAATTTTATCTTTTATGTAAGGAAATTAGATGGTTAAGGTTCTTTTTTTAGGTGATATTATTGGTAAACCCGGTCGAAATATTGTCAACGAAATTCTTCCGCAAATAACAAGAGAACATGATATTGACCTTGTTCTTGGTAATGCGGAAAATAGTGCCGGGGGACTGGGCGTTACACCGGAGACCCTTCAATCCCTTCGGAAAACAGGTATTAACGGTTTTACATTAGGAAACCATATCTGGCGCTATGATTCCATTGTTTCTTCGCTGGAAAACGATACAGATGTGGTAAAACCTGCGAATCTTCCCCCCGCGACACCTGGAAAAAATTTTATGATTCTGACTGCTCGTAATGGAGTGAAGGTAGGAATTGTTTCTCTCTTAGGTAGAGTTTTTATGGAACCTGTAGATTGTCCCTTTCGACGGGGTGAAGAAGTAATCAATGAAATTTCCAAAGAAACCCATGTTATCATTGTAGATATTCATGCAGAAGCCACAGCGGAAAAAATCGCTCTTGCGTGGTATCTGGATGGGAAATGTAGTGCCATCCTCGGGACCCATACTCATGTGCAAACAGCCGATGAATGGATTTTGCCGAGTGGAACGGCATATATCTCGGATGTGGGCATGTGCGGACCGTATCACTCGGTTATTGGAATGGAAGTAAGTCGAGTGCTTACTCGATTTCTTACGGGTATTCCTAAAAAGTGGGAAGTGGCTAATGGTCCCGCTGTCTTTAATGCGGTATTGCTGGAAATTGATGAGAAAAACGGGAAAGCACACAAAATCGAACGGGTAATGATTAAAAAGCCGGGTTCTATGTAAATCCTTTTTATATTTTTATATAATGATAAAAACTTCGGAGATAAACAGGAATTAATTATGTATCTAAAACAGATAGAACTCATTGGATTTAAATCATTTGCGGAACGAACAGTTCTATCTTTCAATCCGGGGATTACGGCTATTGTAGGTCCTAATGGCTCTGGAAAGAGTAATATTCTGGATGCCATTCGCTGGGTTCTGGGAGAGCAAAGCACCCGAGAATTACGGACAACACAAATGGCAGAGATTATATTCAATGGGAGCGAAAATCGTTCTGCACTGGGTATGGCTGAGACTACTATATCCTTTGATAATCATGATGGAAAATTACCTTTAGAATTCACTGATGTGCAGGTAACACGAAAGGTATATCGTTCGGGTGAAGGGGAATACTTCTTAAATAAGTCGCCTTGTCGCCTCAAAGATATTACTGAATTATTTATGGATACCGGTATTGGAACGGATTCGTATTCTATCATTGGGCAGGGTAAAATAGACTTGATTATCAGTACTCATCCTGAAGACCGACGGTATCTTTTTGAAGAAGTTGCGGGGATTGTTCGATACAAATCACGGAGAAAGATTGCCTTGCGTAAATTGGAATCTGCGGAACAAAATCTACTTCGTCTTCATGATGTTATAGCAGAAGTAGAAAGGCAACTCCGAAGTCTCAAAAGGCAGGCTCAATTAGCCCAGCGGTACAGAAACCTGATTCAAAAATTAAAAGAACTGGAGGTGCGTAATGCGTGGTTTTTATATAACACGTTACAGGAAAAAATTCATGATTTCAAACAGGAACTTAATGAAAAGAAACATAACTATATTACCGAATTAGATAAACTTACCCAATTAGAAGCACAGGAAGAACAGAATTATTTACAACGGTCAGAGATTGAAAAAAACTTATCGAGTAAACGCGAACAACTCCACGAAATAGAATCAAAATTAGAACATCTCGAATCTCAGTTGGGGCTTCATCAAAAAGAAATTGAATTTTTGAATATGCGGAAAAAATCGTCTGAAGATGAAAAAGAGGCATTGCTCCTGCGTATACAGGAAGTCGAGTCAGAAACCCTCCAATTAGAACAAAAAAAAGAGGCATTAGCCCAACAAATACAGGAATTAGAAACGATTATACAGGGATTAAAGCAGGAAGAAGAAGAACAATTACGATACATTCAACTCTCCGAATTAGAACTTCAGCAAAAACAACAATTCCTACTGGAACAAATCCATTCAAAAAATCAAATTCAGTCGCGTATTCAGGTGTTACAATCTCAACAACAAACCTTCCAAAAACAAATTACAGAAATTCAAGAGACCATTCGCAATAATCAGGAAACCCATCAAAAATTAGAGCAAGAAAAACAAAAATTGTTATCTGAAATGAAAAGCAAACAAGATGAAATTAAACAACTTTCCGAAGAGATGGAAAAAATTCAACAAAATTTACGGAAAATAGAGCAGACAATATATCAAGAGGAGGAAAAACATCAGGAACTTCGCGAAACATTAAGCCGATTGGAAGCACGACTTAATTCCTTGAATGAACTTCGTGAGAAATATGAAGGGTTCGCCGGTGGTGTTCGTGCGGTTATGAATGCAAAGAATGAAGGTATTTTAGGAGGGGAACAAATTTTAGGACCGATAGGAGATTTAATTCGCACCGAACGCGGATATGAAGTAGCCATTGAATCTGCATTAGGCGGAAATATCAATAATATTGTTGTGCAAACAGCAGAATCGGCCAAGATAGCCATTGCGTTCTTAAAAGAACATTGGGCAGGAAGAGTTACCTTCTTACCTCTCGATACATTACGCCCGGGAACTATGGATAACTATCCAGAATTGCAACAGTATTCGGGGTTGATTGGTCCTGCCATTAATTTTGTGCATTCCGATGAAGAGATACTTCCTGCGCTTCAATATCTGTTATATAACACTTATTTAGTTCAGACCATTGAGGATGCTATAAAAATAGCAAAAAATCATCATCGCTACCCGAAACTGGTAACAATAGACGGTGAGATTATTAACCAATCGGGCGCTGTTACAGGTGGGCGGACAAAACATGAATCTCGAGGGTTGCTTTCTCGTGTATCTGAAATAGAAGAATTACAGGAACAGCAGAAAAAATGTCAACAAGAAATACAAAAAAATCGAGCAAATTTAAATCAACTTAAAGAACAGATTTCTTCTTTACAGCAACAAATTCAGGGGCTTCATGATAAAAAAAGTTCGTTATTAAATCAGGTTCAGCAGATACAAATAGAACATGCCCGTGTTATCGCCCAACAAGAACAAGTGTTTCAATTATTGCAACAACTTCAGATGTCTCAAACAGATTTTGAAAAAGAAGTTGAGAAGTTAAAAAAGGAAATGACGAAAACAGATGAAGAAGCATCGCTTATATTACAGGATGATACTCAACTAAAAAATGAAATACAGCAGAAACAGCAACAATTACAAGAACTACGGGAATGGTTGGAACAAAAACGGCAAAATTCAACAGAACTAAGGGTTCAATTTACAAGTATTTTGTCCCAGATTCACGAGGTTGATAATAATATTGTTCGTTTAAAAAATGAATATAATCGAATTATATCCTCGTCGGATGAATCGAAACAACAGATACAAGACTTTTTAAATGAAATCCAATCCTTGCATGAAAAAATATCCGAATCAAGAATACAATTAGCCCAGTTCAATGAATTGCGACAAAAAGCCCAACAAGAATTGGTTCAGGTTCAAGAACAATATCAGCAACACATCCAATCTTTTGAAGAAAACTCACGAACGATAAAAGAACTTCGTCAACAACTCCAGCAAGAGCAAGAACAACTCCATCAATTGGAATTGGAGTTTTCCCAGATTCGGCAACAATCAGATTTTCTTCGACAGCGTATTTCTGAGGAATATCAAATTGATTTAGATACAATATCGTCAGGTGAGGTAGGGTCTGATGAATGGGATGAAAACGAACGGAACGAACAAATTGAGCAAATTCGCCAACAAATACAAAGAATGGGTACTGTAAATCCTATGGCGGTGGAAGAATATGAAGAGATGTTAAAACGATATGATTTCCTTTCCGCTCAACAGAAAGACCTAAATCAAGCGAAAGAAAAATTACAAGGAATAATTCATAAAATTGATGAAACTGTTCTTTCTATGTTTACACAAACTTTTAAACAGGTTGGAGAATATTTCAAGGAATTTTTCCGCCGACTCTTCAATGGAGGGCATGCTCGTATATACCTTATTGATGAAAATGACCCTCTGGAATCAGGTATTGAAATTGAAGCACGACCTCCGGGCAAAAAACCTCAGTCTATACATCAACTTTCGGGGGGCGAACAGGCTCTAACTGCTATTGCCCTGCTTTTTGCTATATTCCAGACAAAACCCAGTCCTTTCTGCATACTTGATGAAGTGGACGCACCTCTGGATGATACCAATATTGGTCGTTTTCTTGAAATCGTAAAGGAATTTTCAAAAAATTCTCAATTTATCATTATTACCCATAATAAACAAACAATGGCATGTGCTGATGCGATTATTGGTATTACGCAGCAAGAACGCGGTGTCTCTGAAATAGTTTCTATAAAATTGAACGAACTTGCAGAATCAACAGCTTAATTCTTTTCTTGTATGATATCAAAACCTAAAATTTTACACCTTTTTAGTAATCATCGTTGGACAGGTCCCGCGGAACCGGTTTTAACACTTATCAAACATTTAAGGGATTTGGGCTGGGATATCCATTTGGGATGTAGCGTAAAAGGGGTCCCTGAAAGCAAATATAATCAGGTTTATGAAACAGCGATTCATTGGGGTATTCCTGTATATGAAAACCTTTACCTTTCCAAACATAGGAATATCCTTAAAGATTATCACGACCAGAAACAGTTGAGAAGAATTATCCAGAACAAACCACCACAAATTATTCATTGCCATCTGGATAACGACCATAGACTTGGAGTAAGAATAAAAAATAATACACAAGTTTTGCTCCGCTCCAATCATTATGGGGAAGGATTCCCTGATAGAATAAAACCCCTTGTCCCTAAAACGGATGTTATCCTTGAACCTTCGTATATTGCACAGAAACAGGACATAGAACAATACAACCTGACCCCCGAAAAATGTCCTGTGGTTCCATTAGCGATAGACCTAAAGCGATTTAATCCCAATCGTCCTTTACCCGAAGTAAAATTAACAATTCCTGAGGACTCTATAACTTTAGGAATTGTTGCAAGGTTACAAACCCATCGTAAATACGGACTCCTTTTTTCCGCACTTCATATACTTATTCAGGAAGGCTGGAAGTTGAATCTTGTTATTGTTGGTAGAGGAACAAAGCAAGAAGAGGTTGCTTACCGTCCCGTTCAAGAACTTGGGTTGGAGGAACATGTTATTTTTACGGGCTACCTGAAAGAGGATAATTATGTGGCTATGCTTAACAAATTTGATATAGGTGTTTATCTCGTTCCTGGAACCGATGGAACCTGTCGCACTGTTCGCGAATATATGGCTATGGGAAAACCGATTATTGCTACCCGAACGGGAATACTGCCCGAACTTGTCCAAAATGAAAAAGAAGGAATTATCATTGAAGATACGGTAGAATCTTTATATCATGCCATACGAAATTTGTGTGCTCATACCGAATATCGTAAGAAATTAGGGGATAATGCTCGCGAGAAAGCACTCAAGAATTTTTCACCAGAATATCAGGCAAAAATCGTTTCAGAAATTTACGAAAAGTGCCTCCAAAAAATGAAATAGTATATTGTTTTCAAATATGATATGAATAACATAAAACAATATGGACGCAACAGATGAAACGAATTTTAATTACAGGTGGAGCAGGTTTTGTCGGTGCCAATCTATCCATATTTTTAAAAGAACATCTGTCGGATTGCCATATAATTGCTTTTGACAACCTACATCGGCGAGGGTCTGAACTTAATTTGAGACGATTACAACAATATGGCATTGAGTTTGTTCATGGAGACATTCGCAATATATCCGATATACAAAATATTTCTGCTTGTGATTGGCTTATTGAATGTAGTGCGGAACCCTCTGTGCTTGCGGGTTATTCTTCTTCATCCGAGTATCTTCTTCATTCTAACCTTACAGGAGCATTAAACTGTTTGCAATGGGCCAAGGAACACAAAGCCGGATTTCTATTTCTATCTACCAGCCGTGTTTATCCTTATTCCCTTATAAATTCCTTGCCTTTTGTCGAAAATGAGACACGATACCAGATAAATACGAAGGAAACCCTTCCTTTAGGTATTTCAGAAAAAGGTATTTCCGAAAAATTTCCGATAGATGGAAATCGCACCCTTTACGGTGCCACAAAACTGGCTGTGGAATTGATACTGGAAGAATATAAGGAGATGTATAATCTACCGATTATTATAAACCGATGTGGAATTATTGCTGGACCCTGGCAGATGGGGAAAATTGACCAGGGGGTTGTAGCACTGTGGTTGGCACATCATATTGTAGAAAAACCTATCGCTTATATTGGATTTAACGGCACAGGGAAACAGGTTCGTGACCTGCTCGATATTCAGGACTTATGTCATCTCCTACTCTGGCAAATACAAAATTATGAAAAACTAAATCACTGGAAATTTAATATTGGTGGAGGACAGAAACGGAGTTTTTCTCTGGTTGAATTAACAACTTTATGCCAGCAAATAACAAAGAACACAATCCCCATTACTCGTGAATTTCAAACTCGTCCCGGAGATATCCCATACTACATAACAGATACCACACTCATAGAAACGGTATCTCCATGGGAACCCATTCAAACCTTAGAACAGACCCTTGTAAATATCGCTGAATGGATTTGCGAATATAAAAATCTTTTAAGCGGTATCCTCTTTTGAGGTAATGTAATACATTTATAATCTTGCTCGAATATTAAGTTAATTGATTACATCCATCTTCATTTTCGTCCTCTTTCCGTGTTTTATGAGGTTGAAAATATTTGTTTGCAAAAATTTATTAAATTCATAATTTTAAGCATATAGGGAAAAAAATCTCTTTGTGTATAACAAATAGGAAATTTAATTTGACAAGGGGTTGTTTTTTATAATATACTTATACAGGGTATATGTATATTGCTTAAATAAAATAAGGAAAATCTGTATGAAAGAAAAAGAGAAGAAAACAAAGGTTATTGAACGACTAAATCGAATTGAAGGACAAATTCGAGGGCTTCGATTGATGATAGAGAAGGAAAGGCCTTGTTTTGATATCTTAAAGCAAGTGTCCGCTGTTCGGGGAGCCCTTCGTTCTTTAGGTCAGGTCATTTTACAGGAACACCTGAACGAATGTCTTATCTCTTTTGATAAAGATGAAGTAAAAATAAAAGAATTTAAGGATAACCTCGTTCAATTATTTTCGAAAATTTGTTCCAGCGAATAAAAATTAAAATATAACCCATAAGGAGATATAACCATGACAAAGAAACGCGTTATTATTGTGGGCGGAGTAGCCGGTGGAATGAGTTGTGCTACCCGACTAAAAAGATTAAATGACAATCTGGAAGTAATTGTATTTGAAAAAGGGGGAGATGTTTCCTATGCTAATTGCGGTATGCCCTATCATATAGGAGGTATTATCCCTGACCGTGATTCTCTTTTAGTGCAAACTGTTAAAGGTTTGCAGGGCAGGTATGGATTGGATGTCCGCACATATCATGAAGTTATTGCGGTTAACCGAGAAAAGAAAGAAATTAGTGTTCGAAATTTAACAAATAATACCGTTTTAACTTTTCCTTATGATGTGCTTGTATTAGCGACAGGTTCAATTCCCTTAGTTCCTCCTATACCGGGAGTAGATAGCCCAAAGGTTTTTGTGTTAAATCATCTAAGTGATATGGATAAAATAATCAATCAATTACCTGAAAGTAAACATGTTTGTGTTATTGGTGCCGGGTTTATTGGTTTGGAGTTGGCGGAGAATTTAAGACATCGCGGTTTAGAAGTATCCCTTGTTGAAATGCAGGACCATGTAATGCCTCGTATGGATACAGAAATGACAGTTCCTATTCTTCAGGAACTCGTATTAAATAAAGTTAATGTATATTTGCAAGAGACAGCCCAGAAGATTGAAGAGGGTCGGGTTGTTCTTAAAAGTGGCAAGACTGTAAATAGCGATTTTGTGTGTTTGTGTGCTGGGGTTCGACCGAACACGCAATTAGCAAAAGAGGCAGGGCTGGAACTATCCCAAAGGGGATATGTTCGTGTAAATGAATATATGCAGACAAGTGACCCGGATATTTATGCTGTTGGTGATATTGTGGAGGTGGCAGATATTGTAACCGGAGGTAGGACTGCAGTGCCTTTAGCGGGACCTGCAAACCGACAGGGGCGAGTTTGTGCAGACCATATTTGTGGTAGAGAGACGGTATTTGGTGGTCTTCAGGGAACAGGGATTGTGAAAGTATTCAATGTGGCTGCCGCTCAAACGGGTATTACGGAGACACAGGCAAAGGCACTGTCCCTTCCTTATCGAAGAGCATATATACATCCCATGCAACATCCGCGTTATTATCCGGGGGCGCAACCGGTCAGTGTAAAAATCATATTTACTGAAGACGGCAATATATTAGGAGCGCAGGTAGTAGGTTCAGAAGGGGTGGAAAGCATGATAAACACTTTAGCCATGGCGATACGCCACCACAAAACCGTTTATGATTTGGAAGATGAAGAACTTGCCTATTCTCCACAATGGGGCGGAGCTAAACATGGTATTAATATGGTAGGATATGTAGCATCGAATATACTTCGAGGGGATGTAGAGATTGCAGAGCCGGATAATATCCCTTCCGATGCGTATATTTTAGATGTGCGGGAACCTGCAGAAGCGGAGACGGGCGCCGTTCCTAATGCTACTCTTATACCCGTTGACCAATTACGAAGCCGTGTAAATGAACTTCCAAAAAACAAAGTTATCGTTACCTATTGTGCAGTAGGTTTAAGAGGATATATAGCATACCGATTTTTGAAACAACAGGGATTTCAAGTATTAAATTTAAATGGAGGTTTTCGCACCTGGTCGTGGTTTCATAAAAAACCTACTTTGATTACTCCACCTCCTACAACAGGTATGCCTAAATCCGAAACAGCCCCCGCCGATGACTCTGTTGTTGTTCCTGAAAAACACCGTCTTGATGTTTCAGGAATGCAATGTCCCGGTCCTATTTTGAAAGTAAAACAGGTGATGGAAAAACTTCAACCGGGTGATTTGTTAGAAGTATATGCAACGGATGTCGGTTTTACCTGTGATGTTCCTGCATGGTGTGCTAAAACAGGGAATCGTGTATTACAGGTTCGTCCGGAAGGGAAAGGCTATCTTGTAGAGATAGTGAAAGGGCAAATGCTGCCAGATGTATCATCAGAATCGATCCCTTCCTGTAAATCTCCAGAAAAGAAAGCAGTAACGATTATTTGCTTTTCCAACGATTTAGACCGCGTTATGGCGGGATTTGTAATTGCTAACGGAGCTGTGGCTATGGGATATAAAACAACTATTTTCTTTACCTTCTGGGGATTAAATGTCCTTCGCAAAGAAATGGCAGTGAAGGTGAATAAGGGATTTTTAGAGAAAATGTTCGGTTTTATGATGCCCCGCGGAGTAAATAAATTGAAATTATCGAAAATGAACATGGGTGGAATGGGGACACAAATGATGAAGTATGTGATGAAAACCAAAAATGTAATGTCCTTACCTGAATTGATGAAAACCGCTGTAAATTCGGGTGTTCAATTGGTTGCTTGTTCTATGTCTATGGATGTAATGGGAATAAAAAAAGAGGAATTAATAGATAATGTTGAAATTGGTGGTGTTGGTTATTATTTAGGTGAGGCTGGAAATGCAACTATAAATTTGTTTGTTTAGTAGGAATATTATTAAAATACATTCTACTATGGATGCCTTTGAACTTAAAAGAAAGTTGTTAGAAAAAATACATTATGCGAAACCCAAGCGATACGCTGTTGTTGCATGTCATGTTCTTTGGCGAGAAATAGCCTATTATTCTTCTCTTTCGCCTCATGTTTACGATTATTTCTTTTTAGAACAGGGTTTGCATGATGCGCCTCAGTGTCTTCATGAGCGACTACAACGGAAAATAGATGAGATAGATACATTGAAATACGATGCCATTCTGATAGGCTATGGTTTATGTAGTAATGGAACATTAAATATCATATCGAAATATACACCATTGGTTTTTGTAAAAGCCCACGATTGTATAACTTTTTTCTTAGGAAGTCGTGAGCGATATCGCGAATATTTTAATAAATATCCAGGTATCTATTGGTTTACACCGGGCTGGATTGAAGATAGCGTTATGCCCGGTCCAGATAGAGAAAAAGTAATTCGTGAATTATTGAGTGAAATATATGGTAATGAAAATCTGGATTATCTAATTGAATCGTTAGAAACATGGAAAAATAAATATCGTTGTGCCGGTTATATAGATTTGGGTTTAGGAAATCGTGAATATGCAAAAAAATATACTCAAATTTCAGCCCAACATTTAGGTTGGGAATATTATGAATTTAAGGGAGACCCTATATTAATAATTCGCTGGTTATTGGGAGAATGGGAATATTCGGATGATTTTATTGTTCTGCCTCCAGGGAAAAAGTTAAAACCCACCTATGATGATGAAATTGCTACTATAGAATAACCCGATATTTATTCTATGTCGTCAAAATCTAATACAAAAAAGGGTATGGTTTATATAGGAACCAGTGGTTGGAGTTATCCTCATTGGGCTAAAGGTGTTTTTTATCCAAAGTCTGTGCCTACACAAAATTGGTTAAAATACTACGCCTCTATTTTCAATGCGGTTGAAGTGAATTCTACCTTTTATAGATTACCCAATCCATCGCTATTGCAAAGATGGAGTAGTATTACACCACCTGATTTTATTTTTTCTATAAAAATTTGGCGTCGCATATCCCACGATTTGCGATTGAAAAATGTTCAGAAGGAAATACAGGATTTTTACCCATCTGTTCTACCTTTACAAGAAAAAACGAAGGTATTTTTATTACAAACACCTCCTTCTTTTATACCTGATATAAATTTATTAAACGAATTTTTCTTTGCATGGATGGAAGTATTCAAGAATACCTTGTTAGCAGTAGAATTGCGAAACAAGAAATGTTTTAAGGAAGAAGTCTTTGATGTAATGAGAAAGCACAATATATCCCTATGTTTGGAGGATTATAAAGGTTGTGGGATTGATGATGTAATGACGGCAGATTGGCTATATATTCGCAGGCATGGGCCTACAGGTAGGTATCAAGGGGAATATACACATCAACAATTAAAAATAGAAGCAGAGAAAATAAAGCAATACCTAAAATTAGGAAAAGATGTCTTTATCTTTTTTAATAATGATTTTGATGGTTATGCTCCCAAAAACGCGAAGCAATTGATGGATTTAGTAGATAGTAAATAAAAAGAGAGTATGAAGATTTCATACGCTCTTTTTTATAGTGTTAAAGTTTTAATTTATCCTTCACGAATTTCGCGTTTTTCGGGGTCATAAATCTGGCGTTTACCGGTATCGTAAGCAATCATTGCCATGATACAGGCTACCGCGTGTTGATAGCCCGCATCTATACTTGCATTGGGTTCATTTCCGCTGCGCATACATTGTAACCAATCCAGAATATGGTCAGGTCGATTTATGGGTTCAATTTCTATTTTTTCCTTCAGAGCATCTGTTTTCGTATAAGCACCATCTGGCAGCAAAATAGGATTATTCCAATCCTGTAAGTCCATCAGACCTTGATTGCCAAAAATCTTAAATGTATTACCTGCACCGTTGCCAAAGTTTGTGGAATAAGACACCATAAAACCTTCGGGATATGTCCATAACACCTGGATATGGTCAGGGCAGGTAAAATTATATTTATCCTTCCATGTGTAAATACCACCGGAACAAACAGCCGTCTTAGGAAATTTTGCCCCTGTGATATAGTGAACAAGGTCAATAAAATGACTGCCCCATCCGGGTATCGCACCATCAGAAAATTCACGATACCCATACCAACCCGAACAAAATACCGGGTCAAAAGGTTTATCAGTAACTCCTGCCGTGAATTCCTTCCAGTTAACATCTTCCGCTTTCAGGTCTTCTCGAATCCGCGGATACCAATAAGGGCGGGAATCATTTCGACACTGTTCTATCCGTGCTACATTACCAAGAATACCTGATTTGTAAACTTCTTTTGCACCGGTGAAACTGGGATAACTCCGTAATTGCGTTCCTATCTGCACAACGACCTGGTTTTCCTTTACCGCATCATAGGCAGAAATAAGTTCCTTCATGTTCTTTGCCAGCGGTTTTTCGCAATAGGCGTGTTTCTTTGCTTTCGCCGATGCTTCTAAATGCAGGCAATGCACATGGTCTGCGGAGGCAATTAATACCGCATCCACTTTCGCCTTTGACAAAAGGTCCTGATACGATTCGAACTGTTGTGGGTCTTTACCGTATACATCCTTTACCATCTGGGCTACTTGTTCGCGTTTCTCTTTCCATGGGTCACAAACAGCGATAATTTCCACATTCTCTTTATCTTTGTAGGCACTGATTTGTTTGAAGTGGTCGCGAGACCTACCGCCACAACCTATCATACCGATAGCGATGCGGTCATTGGCTCCTGCAATGCGAGAGTAACTCAATGCGGAAAGAGTTACTGCTGTTCCAATCCCTGCTGTTTTAAGAAAATCACGACGCGTTTTTTGTTCCATAATAGTTCTCCTTATGTTCGTTTATCCTTCTCGGATTTCCCGTCGAGTATGGTCATAAATTTGTCGTTTACCCGTGTCATAGGCAATCATGGCCATGATACATGCTACTGCATGTTGATAGCCTGCTTCAATATTTGCATTGGGTTCATTCCCGCTACGCATACATTGTAACCAATCTAAAATATGGTCAGGACGTTCTATCGGTTCAATTTCCTTTTTTTCTTTCAAGGCATCTGTTTTTGTAAGAGCACCATCTGGAAGCAAAACAGGATTATTCCAATCTTGTAGGTCCATCAATCCTTGATTGCCAAAAATCTTAAATGAATTACCCGCACCATTCCCGAAGTTAGTGGAATAAGACACCATAAAGCCTTCAGGATATTTCCATAATACCTGAATATGGTCAGGGCAGGAGAAATTATATTCATCTTTCCATGTATAAGTATCACCTGAGCATACCGCACTTTCCGGGAATTGAGCTCCGGTGATGTAATGCACCAAGTCTATAAAATGGCTTCCCCATTGCGGAATGGGTCCATCTGAAAAATCGCGGTAGCCATACCATGCAGAGCATAGAACCGGGTTAAACGGCTTATCGGTAACACCTGCTGTAAATTCTTTCCAGTTAACATCTGCGGGATTTAAGTTTTTGACAATTTTTGAATACCAATAAGGTTTGTTTCCATTTCTACATTGTTCTACTCGACCTACTTTTCCAAGAATGCCCGATTTATAAACTTCTCTTGCTCCGGTAAAACTGGGATAACTCCTCAATTGTGTCCCGACCTGCACTATGACTTTATTTTCCTTAACAGCATCATAAGCGGAGATAAGTTCTTTCATGTTGTTGGCTAATGGTTTCTCACAATAAGCGTGTTTTTTCATTTTTGCCGCTGCTTCTAATTGACGAGCATGCACATGGTCTGCAGAGGCAATTAATACCGCATCTACTTTGGCTTTTGATAAAAGGTCCTGATACGATTCGAACTGTTGGGGGTCTTTACCAAATACATCTTTTACCATGGTCGCTGTTTTTTCTCGTTTCTCTTTCCATGGGTCACAAACGGCGATAATTTCCACATTCTCTTTATCTTTGTAGGCACTGATTTGTTTGAAGTGGTCTTGAGACCTACCGCCACAACCTATCATGCCGATAGCAATGCGGTCATTGGCTCCTGCTATTCGAGAATAACTCAATGCGGATAATGTTACGGCTGTGCCGATAGATGCTGTTTTTAAAAATTCTCTTCGTGTTTTCTTATTCATGGAAAATTCCTCCAGTCATAATATTTTTTGTTGGTTGTAATATCTCAAAAAAACTGTTTAATACATTACTATATTATTTCCGATTGTTTCAAAACCCAAAATAAAAAAATATTCTATATTTGTACCTATAAAAGATTATCCCTTTAACCATAAACATTTATAGTTATTGCCCATGTTAGGTTTAACATGTTAAAATTAAATGTCCCTTTACAATAACTTATGGAGTAATAAGCATGTATTTCATGAAAGATTTATTTCAATCATCCCCTGATTTTAAATTGTATTATGAAGGATATTGTGAGCGTTTGTGTCAACTTCTTCATCGTTTGAATAAGGATACATTAACAAAAATAGCCGATGAAATATGGAATAAAATTAGTGAGGGGAAGACCCTGTTCCTTGCGGGGAATGGAGGTAGTTCTGCTGTGCTTTCTCACTGGGTTAATGATTTGGTGGTGGGGAATTATATAAAGAATTGTTCGCCCATTCGTGCAATAAATTTATCAGATAATCAAGCGGTAATTACGGCATTAGGAAATGATGAAGGTTATGAAAATATCTTTATCGGGCAATTGCGTGCCCTTGCTAAGGAAGGCGATTTGTTGATAGCAATGTCTGTTAGTGGAAATAGCCCTAATGTTATAAAAGCAGTGGGATGGGCGAAGGAGCATGGAATTCGAACAATAGGAATAGCCGGCTGTGATGGTGGCAGGTTAATTTCTTTAAGTGATTATGGGCTTCTTGCTGAAAGCACAAAAGATGAATACGGTCCTGTAGAAGATGTCTTTTGTATTATCACCCATATTATCAGCACTTATATAGCCCAGAAACGGGGTAAAAATTTATATCATTAAGGGGGTGTTATAATGGATGTTCAAGAATATTTAGAATTAGCCGTTACTGCGGCACATCGAGCAGGGATTATTTTATCAGACTTTTTTCGGGAACCCTGTAAGGTTATTTATGAAGATGAACGAGATATAAAATTACAGGCAGACCGTGATTCCGAATCTGCTATTATAGATGTTCTGGAATCAACGCCATTTGCCATTTTATCTGAGGAGCGAGGTTGGATTCGTGAATATGTTATGAATGAACCTTTCTGGGTTATTGACCCATTGGATGGGACATTAAACTTCAGCAGAAAAATACCGTTATGTGCTGTTTCCATCGCTTTAATGAAAGGTGACGAATTTTTATTGGATGTTGTTTATGATTTTATGAGACGGGAGTTATTTTCAGGGACCAAGGAAAGCGGGGCATTATTGAATGATGTTCCTATTAAAGTTTCTAATATAAAACAATCGAATTATGGAATTGTAGCTACAGGACTTCCTGTGTTTCGTCCCTATACAGAAAATGAATTTCAGCAATATGTTCAGGAATTGCGAAGGTATCGAAGAGTTCGTTTTTTAGGGTCATCGGCTTTATCTCTGGCTTATGTTGCCTGTGGGCGGATAGATGCTTTTATACAAGATGAAATTATGTTATGGGATATTGCGGGAGGGTCCGCTTTGATAAAATTTGCCGGTGGAACTGTGAAAATTTATGATATTTTAGGGGTGCCTTTTGCAAAAAAAATACGAACGGCTTGTAGCGAGGAGGTATTGAAATTATGATAGTTGACCGATTTGAGAATTGGGAACGGTATTTCCATGGGAAGATAGGGAAGTTAGTGCTGAACTACATCAAAGGACTAAAAGAGGATAGCCTGGATACGGATATGGAATCTATCTATGGGGAGGATATAAAAGCACGGGTTATGTCCTATACTACGAAAGACATTTCAGAAGCAATCTTTGAGGCACATAAAAAATATATGGATATACAATTTACACTTTCAGGAGAAGAAGGTATTGGATGGATACCCGAATCTATGGCGCAAGTAAAGACTGAGTATGACCTTGAAAAAGATGTAGGTTTTTACAATGTAGATACATCAAAAATAAATATCATTCAAAATGTGCCAGGGCAATTTATGCTTTTATTTCCTGGTGAGGTGCATGGAGCCGGAATTTGTCTACATAAAAAACCGATGACGGTTAAAAAAGGTGTTGTAAAAATAAATTGGGAAGCGTTTGTCAATTCAGAATTAGGATAATCGAGAAATAAATCGTATAATAGTAAAGAACAGACTTATTTGGAGGAAGATATGAGCCCAGTAAATTTGGTTACAGGTGGGGCAGGTTTTATTGGTTCCCATTTGTGTGAAGCATTATTACAACGCGGGGAAGAAGTTATTTGTCTGGATAATTTTTTTACAGGCAGAAAAAGGAATATTCAACATCTGATAGGTAATCCAAAATTTGAAGTTATCCGCCATGATATTACAGAGCCTATCCTCCTTGAAGTAGACCGAATATTTAATCTGGCGTGTCCCGCTTCACCGGTTCATTATCAATTTAACGCAGTAAAGACGATAAAAACGAATGTTATGGGTGCATTAAATGTGTTGGGTATGGCAAAACGGGTAAAGGCACGAGTTTTGCAGGCAAGCACATCGGAAGTTTATGGGGACCCTGCTGTGCATCCTCAACCCGAGACCTATTGGGGCAATGTAAATCCAATTGGGAGGCGTAGCTGTTACGATGAGGGCAAACGCGTGGCAGAAGCCTTATTTTTCGATTATCATCGTCAAAATGGGGTGGATATTCGTGTGATACGAATTTTTAATACCTATGGTCCCCGTATGTTGATTAATGATGGAAGAGTAGTAAGCAATTTCATTGTGCAGGCATTGCGAAACGAACCCATAACTGTTTTTGGAGATGGCTCTCAAACACGGTCTTTTTGTTATATAAGCGATTTGATAGAAGGTATTCTTCGGATGATGGATTGTGAAGGTTTCACCGGTCCTGTGAATTTAGGAAATCCCGGAGAATTTACCATTCTGGAATTGGCAAAATTAGTCTGCGAAATGACAGGTTCGTCTTCAGAAATTATTTTTAAGCCTTTACCTGAAAATGACCCTTGTCGAAGAAAACCCGATATTTCTCTTGCAAAGGAAAAATTGAATTGGGAACCCCAAATACCGCTCCGTGAAGGTTTGAAACATACCATTGAATATTTTAAGAACATTATATAAACAGAATTAATCGGAAACGGGGGATTATGGCACAAAACCTGATTTTTTGTGGTAGTCAACGCTCCGACCGTAGGAATAAAATCCAGGGAATTTTAGAAGAGAATTATACATCTGCCTTACTTATTGTGCCTACCCAACAATATGCCCAAAAAAGGCGCCTAGAACTTTTAAATAGTATTAACATACCTGCTATTGGAAAAAATATTGTTACTGACTTTACCCAGTTTGCCTATAATTTGCTCAAAGAACAATATATTCCTCTGCATTTACTGGAAGAATGGGAACAGAAACTATTAATACGGTCTATTCTTTTATCGGAAGAGGGACGGAAAAAGTTTGAATCCTATAAAGGTTTACTGGCTCCAGACAACTTGGCAGATTCTTTCCATCGGATTATACGAAACTTAAAACAGGCCGGAATTACACCGGAAACATTTCAAGAGCAAATAAAAAGACTATCGGTAGAACCCTGGGACGAAGTAGTGTCATGGGTGTATACCACCTATCAGGAACAATTGAAGCAAAACAATGGGTATGATATTCCGGGCTTGTTCTGGCAGGCAGAATTAGAATGCCAAAAAGGCAAACCTCAATATATTACTGATAAAAAATATCTCCTATTCGATGGTTTTGACGATTTTACCCAATCGGAACTTCGCCTTATCCATGCGTTATCATCTCACTTTGAACATATCGTAATGGGTATTAATTTTGATACAGTGCCAAGCCGACAGGATATATATGAACTGGCAAAAGATACCCTAAAACGAATTCTATCCGTATTAGAGGCAGAGACGATTTCCCTGGATACGCCTTCTCCTCAAACCTCTATTGAATTTGTTGCGGATACTCTTTTTGGACGAGATGAACCGAAAACATTTGTCCCTTCTACTGCTTCCATTATTCGAGTAGAACAATTTATTAATCGGGAAGAGGAAATAAAAAATATCGCATGTAAGATAAAACATTTGCTAATTCAAGAAAATGTCCCACTACAAAAAATAGCCGTTAGTTATCGGCAGTTACATCAAGTGCGACCTCTTATTGAAAAAATATTTACTGATTACGGTATTCCTTACCGAATACTATCACCTCAAAGTTTAAAAGAAACATGGGTCAGTCAATTTTGGGAACGATGGTTTGCACAACTCAATGAAAATTCTCTTTCCGCTATAACCTTATTATTGCACGACCCCCTCTGGAATATTCCTATATCCCTTCGTGAAAAATTCTTTTTGATATTATCCATTTCAGGACTTTCTACCAACGCATCCCTTGATTGTATTGATAAAAAAATAGAGGAAAAGGAAAAAAGCCTGGAAGATTTTAATGAAGAGGAAAATAAAAATATTTCAAAAATAGAAATTCAACAATTTTTTGATGAACTAAAACGATGGCTTTTCTGGCGAAATAAATTTAAGAAACAAGACAATGTATCAAATTATATTTTCATCGTTTTGGACCTTTTTCATTTGTTGGAAAATACGCTAAAAGATTGTTTGTTAAAGGAAGAAAATAAAGGGAAGGCTGAAAAAGAAAAAAGGGCTTATTTGCAATTCCTTTCAGTAGTAAAAAAACTCTCTACTTATTTTAAGAATCAAGAACTTTCTTTAGAGGAATTTCAAAGAGTTATCTTTTCTTTACTATCAGATGTTGCTCTTTTTGATACAGAACATTATTGGGGTGTGATGTGTTTAGACCTGCCTATGATACGAAATATGGAATATGATTATCTTTTTGTAGGTGGAGTTGAAGAAGGAATAATTCCTTTATCTCCGAGACAGAATGCTTTATATTCTGATAAAGATATAACGATACTGCGACAATCTGGACTACCCATAGATGATGTTGCAAAACAGATACGGCGGGAATGGTTGTTTTTCCAGCAAATTTTTGAAACTGCTCAAAAAGGTGTTTTCCTGTCCCATGCTTTATATTCCGAAAAACAAGAGGAACGCTCTTCTAGCTTATTATTAAGGCAATGTCAGGAAGTATGTCAGTATATTCAGGATAATGACCTACAAAATCCGAAAGAAATAAAAACAAAACTTTTTATTCCTTGTTCTCCCTCTGAATTAAGGAACTTGCTTTTCTACCATCAGGAAAATGAAGAAATATTGAAGCAACAATATACGGATATTTTTAACTGCTGCTTTGCCTTACAAAAACGAGAAGAAGGGAACGGAAATATATACACGGGAGATTTGCAGGCAGAGGATATAAAAAAATGGCTTGAAAATAGGTTCGGACCCAATCATGTTTATAGTGTTGACCAGATTGAAGAATATGTAAATTGCCCATTCCGTTTCTGGACGCATAGAGTATTAAATTTAAAGGATTGGGAGGAAGAACTTATTTATCCTTCTCCTTTGATGATTGGCTCCTGGGCCCACGATACCCTTTTTATATTATTGAAAGAACATTATGAAGAATTATTAACGAATAAAAATCAAGTCATTAAGGAGAAATTAAAACAGATAATAAAAGATATTGTTATCAAAGACCGAAAAACTTTTGTATTACAAAAAAAATGGGTTGATTTAACAATAGAATGGCTAACGCAGGTGCTAACTGAATTTCTCAACTCCGATAATGCTTTGATTGAGCCTGATTGGAAACCTTCCTATTTTGAGCTGGCTTTTGGAAGAACGATGTATCAGATGGAAGATGAAAGAAGTCAACACAAACCTTATTGTATACAAATACAGGATAAATCTGTTTTATTTTCAGGTCGAATTGACCGTATTGATAGACATGTAGACAATCCATCGTTACGAATTATTGATTACAAATGGGGGAGTACTCCCACAAAAACGGATATGGGAATTAAGAATAATCGAGTGCAAGAAAAACTTTGCTCTTTTCAACTTTTTATTTACGAACTTGCTGTTGAGCATCACTTGTTTCAAGAAGAGGGTCTATCCGTTGCAGAATCCTGTTTTCTATCCATAACCGAACAGCGAAAAACATCGGCTCCATGGGGAGTAAATCAGAATTTACGAGATGAAATAAAGCATAGAGTAAAAAAGATTATTAGCGAGACAATCGAAAATATTCATCACGGAAAATTTACCTCGGTACCTTACAAAAAACAATCCTGTGAGTATTGTTCCTGCAAAAATGCATGCCGATACATAAAAATAGAACCAAGTGCAACATTGGGAGAAGAGGAAAGTGGAGAAGTTGAAGCAACATAGTTATTTTACCGGCTTGACCAATGAGCAGGAAAAGGTTATCTATTCCGATGCACTTAAAATAGGTGTGGATGCTTCTGCAGGTTCTGGGAAAACTCGTGTTTTGATAGCAAGGATATTAAGACTATTAAAAGAAAAAAAGGCCGATTTGAATGAAATTGTAGCGATTACATTTACAGAAAAATCTGCTGCTGAAATGAGACAGCGTTTATTAGATGCTTTTCATGAATATGCCCTCAAAGCAAAACCCGATGAACTCAATCAATGGCGGTTGCGAGAACAGCAGTTAGAATCTGCACGAATATGCACCATACATGCCTTCTGTGCCGGGATACTCCGTCAATATGCACTGAAATTAGATTTTGACCCGGAATTTCGTATTCTGGACGAACTTCAAAGCCCATTATTTCTCGATAGGTTTATTCAAAGTCAGATAAAATTATGGATAGAAGATGACCCGAATGTTTCTGAACTGGTTGTAGAACTTTCACCACAAAACTTCCAAAAAATTCTGGAAGCACTTTTCCAGTATGCCTTGCATATCCTTCCGTGGCTCGATGAAGCAACTCAATGTTCTAATGAAGAATATATCCATAGGAATATTCAACGGGTAAACGAAAGATACGAACAATATTTGTTAAATTTTGTGAAATCCAAAACTATAAATATATGGATAGAAAAGTTAGATAAATTACTCAAAGAAATTCCTGAAGAGGAACAAGCAATAAAGGGAGTATGTGTTTTTTACATTTCAAAATTGAAATGCTTACAGAGTGCTAAAAAACGAGAGGATATTATTCAAATTAAAGATGAAATAACAGAAAATAAATTAAGATTAAACATAAGAAATAAAGATGTAAACGGTGGGTTACAGGGACAAGTAAAGAAACTTCGTGATGATATAAAAAGGACTTTAGAAAAAGAAATCATCGAGTTAAAATTGGATGATGAAACTACGCCCCAATCGCTAAATCTTACCTATCGAATGCTCCGTTTATTTGACCCGTTTTACCATCAGTGGGTTCAATATAAACGACAGCAAGGAGTTGTTGATTTTGATGATTTGATACATTTAACTTATGACTTATTGAACAAACATCCAGAGGTATGTAAAGAGATTGCTGACGGGATAAAATATATTTTCATTGACGAATTTCAAGACACAGACCATTCGCAAGTGCGATTCATTCAATTACTACTATCTGCCAATCCCCATCTTTCGTTTTTCTTTGTAGGCGATGCGAAACAATCCATTTATGCGTTTCGAAATGCCGAAGTAAGGGTTTTTCAGGAACAAAGAAAATCTATTGATAGTGATAATTTGTTTTCTCTGAATTACAATTTTCGGTCTGCACCGGAAATATTAAATTTTGTTAATACCTTTTTCCAGAAAACGAATTTGCTATCTGCTGTTGAAGAAGAATATCGTCCTATGCAAGCCCATCGGAGGCCTTATAATAAACCTCGTGTTGAATTTTTGCTTTCAATGCCCCGAGAGGAAGAGAAGAGAACATTAAAAGAAGACAATGTTGACATTGAGGCTAAGGTTATAGCGGAGCGTATCCAGTCGTTAGTTCAGGGTGAAAATCCTCTAATGATTGCTGATGAAAAGGACCAGAAACTACGCCCTGTATGTTATGGTGATTTTGTCTTATTATTTTGCACGAAAAATTATATCTACAAATATGAAAAAGCACTAAAGGATAAAGGAATACCTTGTTTTGTTGTTAGCAGTAGAGGATTTTTTGAGATTACAGAGGTGAAAGATATATTAAATTTTCTTCAGGTGTTGGTAAATCCATACCATGACATTGCTTTGCTTTCATTTTTACGAGGACCTTTTTGTGGTCTTTCCGATGAACAGATTACCCGCTGGCAGATGAATTTACCCCTTCGCAATATGTTGTTGGATACGGATAAGATTCCTGATGCTCTGACAAAGGAAAGTGCTTATTTAAGGGTCAGGTCTTTATATTGTTATTTCCGAGAAAAAACGCATCTTCCTATCCATGAACTTATTCAAGAAGTTATTGATAAAACAGGCTATGAATCCATTTTATTAGGTCATTGGTTTGGAGAGCAGCGAATTGCTAATCTACAAAAATTTTTAGCTTTAGCCCGTGCCTATCAGGAAGGTAACCCGATAAGTTTATATCAATTTCTTCGGTTTGTAGAACGCTCTCGCGATAAAATAATGGAAGGCGAAGCAGACCTTGCCGTAGAAGCCGGGAATGCAGTTATTCTTACTACCATACATCAGGCAAAAGGATTGGAGTATCCTATCGTTGTTTTACCTTTACTTTATGAAGAACGACAATACAAAAAATCTGCCGGTGTAAATTATCACAAAGAAATGGGGGTAATTATTAGAACAAAGAAAAAAGAGGATGAAAAAGATAATAGTATAGAAACGATAATAAAATTACAGAATGCCCATGATGAATATCAGGAGTATGTCCGTTTATTTTATGTAGCATTAACTCGGGCTCGCGATTATTTAATCCTATCTTCTAATAAGAAATATCTTGAAGAGTTTTATATAAAAAGAAAAATAAATTCTCGACTTTCATTATTAGCGGATTGTTTTCTTCTTGATGACGGAAAGAATACAGATTTATATCATATTGTAGAGAGACAAGAAAGGGATGTTTCTCCGAAGAAAAAAGACTTAACGAAAGAAACAAAGCCTATGCAATATGATTTGATTTCACCTATATCTATTACCCAACAATATTTTGAAACGGAGCCTATCCCGGCAACTCAAATACTGAATTTCCTTTTTGATGATAATTATGGCGAAGATGTTGATGAAATATATGAAGATATTTTGACTATGTTCCATGCCGAACGAGGTATCTTTTACCACCAATTATTGCAGGTATGGGATTTTCAAGAGGATAATAAGGAAACTTTATCAAAACGCCTCCTGAATATCATTACACCGGAGATTTCAGAAGATATAATCAAAAAAGAAAAAGATGTATGTGTCGGTAAAATTATAGATAACCCTATATATCCTGTATTAAAAACCAATCCTCCTATCTGGCGAGAGGTTCCCTTTATCTGGAAAGTAGGAAACCATTTTATTCAAGGTACTGTGGATGCCATCCTTGCTGATGGGACGATTGTTGACTATAAAACAGGAGTTAATGCAGATAATCATGCTCAACGATACTGGAAACAATTAGAAATTTATTATTATGCTATGAAAGATTTAGGAATAAAAGTCAACAATAAATTAATTTTAGTATACATTGACCAGTTAAAATATGATATAAAAGATATAGAGGTTTCTGGGCGTGATATTTTGGAGACAGAAATAAATCATGCCATTAAAAGATATATAAAAGAAATAAATCAGGGATATTCGAGATGAAATTTAGCGTTACCTGTCCCTACTGTTCGAAAGAAGTATTATTGCCAACATCTGAAATAGGTAAAAAAGTTTTATGTCCTTTATGTCATCACTTTTTTATAGTCGAAATTATTGAACCTGTAGAGAAAAAAGAAGATATTCTTGCAAACAAAAATAAATTGCCTTATCGGCCTGATTTGGAGCAATCGGATAAATTAATTAAAAAAGTAAAAAAAGACCTCGAAGAAATGGAAGTAGAAAATGTTCTGGACTGTTTCTATGCCTTAGAAGAATTGATTTCAGAATATATTGAAGAAGATATAAATGATAATGATACGAAGACTGCCTTGTTAGTAATTGCTTCAAAAAAACAAATAGATTTATCAAAAGAGGTAAAAGAACATCTACAACAAACAATGCCAGGCATACCTCTTCCTGCACATTTAGGATATGATACCTTGTCGGATATTCGAGAAAGACAGGGACAGTATGAAGAATGTATTATTTTGTGCCAACAAGCCATAGAGGAAGGCTGGTCTGGTGATTGGCAAAATCGTATGAATCGTTGTAGAAAAACATCAATGATAAAAAGAAAAGAAAAATAAAGGATAATTTTTTAATTTCTTTTTTTCTCTGCATTGTTTCTATTAAGCGTCTTCAAAATAATTTGTAGTAGTGTTTTTTGAACTTCCATTATAATAAGTAGATAAATTATATCTTCTAAATTATTTAAAAAATTCTTGACATTATCAGGGGAAATTGATGTAAAATTATAAAAAGTTTGTTTTTTGTAAAAATTTTAAAGAAATTGTTGACAATCGGTGTGATTTGTGATAAACTGTAATGTATAATTGTATATTAATTGAGTAAAATTTTATATTAATAAAGGAACAATTTAATTAAAGGAGAAACTACGGTGAAACATGTGCGAATGATTTCAAACAAGCGTCCAGTTTATGCAAGTTGGTCTGATGATTTGTGCTTTATTGCTTTTTTAATTAACAAACTTCTATCATTTATGGGCGGAAACAGTCCCTTTTTCCTATTCATTGAAGATAAGTGCCATATAGATACAAACACAAACACAGGTACTAACACTTAAATGTAAATACAAATATTTTTACATTTACAAAAACCCTTTATATTGAGAGGTTCAAACTATGAGAGTGAAAATGATTTTCAACTTGATAGGTATTTGTATCCTGATAAGTTCAATTTCGGGTTGTTGTTTCTTACAGGGTTCAACGATTATGTTTCCTGATAGGGCATTGGAAACTGCTATTCGTAGTGCACTCGGTAAACCCTTCTTTATTCTCTGTACGGGAGAATTAGATTCCATCACAGAATTAACAGCCCGTGGTATGGGAATTGTAAATTTGAGAGGACTTGAATATTGCACTTCAATGGTTAAATTGGATTTGCGGGACAACAAAATCATCACCATTTCCCCATTGCGTGATTTAAAAAATTTGGTGTGGTTGGATTTGGGAAATAATTATATTACAGATATAACACCTATCGCAGGGATGCGATATTTAGAATATCTGGATATATCCGGTCCGGATAATGATATTCGAAATTGGACACCCTTAATAGCCAATGTAAATGCGGGTGGTTTAGGTCCCGGTGATACAGTAACATTAAGTCCTGAATGGACTGTGAAAGACGATGGAAGTTTTTATGAAGATTTTGAGCCTGTATATCAAACTTTGGTAAATGCAGGGGTTAATGTGATTTTTGCTGAAAAGACAAAACAATAAAATTGTTGGTTTTATATATGTGTAAAATCGAATACAGAAGGGCAATAATTTGGAAGGAGCCCCAATGAATAAACGGAAATACCCATCTATTAGTTTTTTGTTTCATTTTGGATTGCTAACATTAATTCTCGTTTTCGCAAGTGGTTGTCCATTTAAAACGGGATTTGAAGTATCTCCACAGGCGTTGTCCTTCGGAGATAAAGCAATCGAAAAATCTTTGTATATAAAATCATTAAGCAGTTTAGGTATAAAATGGACTCTAACGGAAGTGGTCTGGAATGCAAGCCAAAACCAATGGGTAGAGCAAGATGTCCCGTGGTTAAGTGCGGAACCTACATCCGGACAAACATCTACATCGCAGTTAATTCATGCAAGAGTCTCAAGAAGTGGCTTAGATTCCGGTGAATATAAAGATGTGGGGCTTCAATTTCGTGTTTCAGGAAAAGTTCAAGTAGTAACTGTTTCGATGCAAGTTAGTAGTGCATTATCTGTGACTCCTCAGGTATTTACTATCCGTCCGGGTGTAACCGAAACAACCGTAACTGTTCAGAATGGGGGCACCGAGAGTTTTAACTGGGCTGTTAATTATGTTCCCGATTTAAATAATCCTTCCGTGCGAACTAATATTCCTGCAGATATTTCTGTATCTCCTGCCTTAGGGTCTTTACCAGCAGGAGGTAGCACATCTGTTACGGTTCGTTGGTCAGAATCTTTATCTACAGATTTTGGTTTATTTTTTGAGTCCTCATTGGGAAATCAATTAGTTGAATTCCGTTTTGCTAAAATATGTCCGGAAACAAGCTTTACAGCAGAACCTGCTGAAATAGTTTTATCCGTAACTAAAGAATCGTTAACTTCGGATAGCACTACAACAAATTTACCTGCATCCAAATTAACATTAACGAATCGTAGTAATGCTCAGGCTCAATGGAATTTACAAATTGTTGGACCTACAGGTGTTGCTATTGATAGTATTTCTACTACTCCTTCCGCAGGCACAGTTAATCCCAATGATAAAGTTGAAATATCTATTACTGTTACCAAACCCAAAGAAATTACTTTAGGGGCAGGTCAATATTCCATCATAATAGATACCCGTAGTTGTTTGTTAATAGTACCTATTAAAATCGAGCAGATAAGCCTCCCAAAAATAGCCATTTCTGAACCTCTTCAGGAGACGAACACACGACCGGAGATAATTCCACTGGATGTGCTGGATTTTGGACAGGAAGATGTTCAGAAGGAATTTTGGATTGCTAATGTCGGTCCTCGAGATTCAAAACTATATTTCCGTATTACGCATGAGGATGAGGGAAAAGCCAATCCCGTAATCGCAGATGTTCGACCCGTTGCTGGAGGAGCCAACGGTGAAGATGGCAATCCAGAGGATTTTTATCATCCCGATGAATTAAATCTATTGATTGATGGTGTACAGATTTTAGTTACTATTAATCGAGATAATCTTCAGGAAGATATAGAATACCGCACAATAACCATAACAGCAGTAGACCGCAATCCAATCCTATTCCCCAATGAAGCAACTCCATTAAATGGTGTTGAACCCAAAACAATTAAAGTGCGTGTTGAAAAGCAACCCTTGCGAATTGAAGGGGCATTAAATCGCAGCAGACCTCCTTATGTAATGCGATATGTCTTCTTATTGCGGGATTCATCATCACGGGCTATACCGACAATCACAGCAGCAGACCGTTCTAAAATTAGCCTAACCATATCCGAAGATAGTGTTCCCTTAGATTTAAGAGAAACATCTTACTTCCTTACCGGACCTGAGAATATCAAAGGGAATATGATTATATTGTTAGATTATACAGGCAGTATGTATTATGCGGGCGTGGACAATAAAGAAAATCCGCTATTACCCGGAGAGGCAATAGAAAAAGTAAAGAAGGCGGTTATAGATTTTATTTATGACTTACCTTCCTCCTATCAAATTGCTTTAATGTTTCACAATGACCGTCAGCAAACAAACCGATTAATCCGCTCTTTTACTACGGATAAAGAATTACTGAAAAAGTCCTTAGAAACCTTCTATGTTCCACCTAATTTAATGGGTGCTTCAAATATTTATGATGCTCTTTCAGAGGCTGTAGATAGACTTCTCGCCGAAGACCTTAAAAACCCGTTACCTTTTGATGATGCTGATGTGAAATCTATTGTGTTTATTTCGGATGGATGGGACAATGCCTCTACCATTGATGCAAGTGAGATTAAAGAAAAAGCACACGATAATTTAATCCGTTTATATCCTTTAGGATTTGCTTCTGGAGGTTCTATAAATACAGCCGATTTGATACCCATTGCTAAAGAAACCGGTGGACATTTATATATTGCTAACGATGTGGATAATTTGCTAGGACTTTTAGGTGGGCAAAAATCCTTCGTGCTACGGCCTGACCCGTCCAGTCAACCTAACGATTTAACCTTCTATATTTATAATGAAGGAAAAGACAATTTAGGCTGGCAGGCAGATACTACTAATTTGCCAACATGGGTAACAAATATAGAACCTGTTCAGGGGACAATACCTGCAAGTGGCTATACAAAAGTTACGGTAAGAACAAACCCTGCACTCGCAACACCAGGTGTGGTTGTGAATAAACAAATTTCGATAAGTTCCAACGATGGAAATGGAATCGTCAAACTACAAGGAGTTGCTACCGCAGGAGTATGGGAAAGTATAACATTAGCATTAGAAGATTCAACAGGTCGTATCTGGGAAGAATTAAAAAATCAAGTTGTTTTAACCTACATTACACCCAAACAGCAAGATTTTAAATATACGATTCGATTTGAATATAAACCCGGCGGTGGATTACCTTCCCTGACAGGTATTTTTGAAGAAGATGCCTTTGCCTATATTGGTGATGTGCGTGCAGGTCAGTTATCATTAGTTACTTCGGGCTTGTTTTATGGGAATGACCCGGATAATTCAAGTCAAAGAACCTGGCAGGCGGAAGTATTTGTCCGTGCAGACTACATACCAAGAGATGTCTATTTCTTAAGAACGCGATACTTCTTACAAAAGCCGTCCAATATAACAGATGACCAATGGAACTTGCTACTCGCTAATGTAAATATGAAGGTTGAATTAGCCGAAGATGGGCTTATCAATTCTGAGGGTGGTTGGCGATTTATTAATGAAGGTGATGGAGTGTATCTACTGCTAAATTCTGAAGATAAAGCTTTCCAATATGGTGCCTTTGGTAATCTATTTAAAATTACAATCAAGGGTTTAGATGCGTATGTCCAATCCTTTGGCGATGCAGAGCCCGTCTTAAATCTTGCTATGCGAGTTGACAACGAATCTTTGGTGAATCCTGGAAGTGTAGGACAAACTTCGCGGACCAAATATTTCCTCTATCCCGGTGGTCCTACCTACATAGATGGTTTCCTCCCTATTACTGTATCAGCAAAAGTTGCTGGACCCTCTACAACAGTTGCAGGACTTGCGGGATTGCCTTTTGACCCCGAAAGTGCGGGTGTCTGGGATAATGATAAAGATGGTATTTCTGATTTTCAAGACCCTGTTCCTAACAACAAAAACATTCCAGGAAAACTTGTAATTCCCACACGATTAGATGTCCCTGTAAACAACAGTTCTATTTCATTTACCATTCGCAATAACCGATTGGACACATTTAATTGGCAAATAACATCTCATCCGACATGGATTACAGATATTAAATATGGATTGCTTGGAAATTCCGATACTCCTGATTCCGAATTAGCACCGGGTGAATCTGAGAAGGTTACTTTATTTATTGACCGTACAGGTTTTACCCCAGGTACCCTTGTTACAGGGAATTTGCTTATCGGAACAGATATCTTCGATACAGAAAAGGTAGAAATTACAGTAGCAAATTAAATAATAAATTTATAAGATATGAAAGACAGGAGCCTTCGCATGAGGCAAAAGATGTTAATAGTTAAAATTATCGCTTCCATTTTAATCGTTCTAACTATAACAGGGTGCCCATGGGTCAGTTTCTATGTGGAACCGGAAACGGTGACCTTTGGGGAAACTTCTGTGCGAGAAACTATCCGTATTGTATTTAGTAAAAGTGGAAACTGGTCATGGGAAGCAGAGACATCAAACACCTGGTTAAAATTATCAAAGGATGGTGGTATAACCAGTGCCAGTAAAATAGAAGGTTCCTTATCTGGAGGAAAAGTCCAGCAATTAGATTTAATTGCAGACCGCACAAGTATTCCAAATGGTACCAGCATAGGAGAGGTGATAATTAAAGGTGTAGGAGATACAAAGAAGGTTACTGTAAGCATTACCAAACCCGGAACAGTTAATATATCAATTAGTCCTCTTTCTCTGGATTTCGGTACAATTACAACAGAATTAGAAGCAAACATAGCTAACCAGAGTACAATAAAAACAAATTGGGGTGTAACCATTCCATCCAATGCAGGATGGCTATCTGTCACGCCCGCAAGTGGAGAAGTTCCTGCTGGTCAGAGCGTAACTTTAAGATTCCGTGTAAATCGAAGCGGTTTAGCAGTCGGTGTCTATCAAACCACAGTAAAAATAACCGCCGGTTCTCAGGAAATCTCTCTACCTGTAACTATGGAAGTTTCTGCGTTGAAGGTAACGCCCAACGAAATGCAATTCGGTCTGATAGAACAGCAAGCACAGCAGACATTAAAAGTTTCCAATTTAGGAACACAGCAGGTATCCATACAGATAGAAGTAGCATCAGAAGCCCAATCGTGGCTATCTGTTCAAAATGCGCAGTTTAATATTCCTCCTTCCTAGTCGGTAGATGTCCCTGTGATTGTAAATCCTGCAAACTTATCTTCCAATGATTATACAGGCACACTTCAGGTTCGGGATACGGCTACCAATTATGCCATTTCAGTAATCGTTCGGATGCGGACGCGAGCATTAACTGTAAACCCTAATTTAATAAACTTCGGAAAGATTCGCGAAATACAAACGCAGACCTTTACCATCAATAATTCCGCACCGGTAGCATGGCGTTGGACCTCAGATATCCCAAATGCCTCAAATTGGTTGAGAATTACCCCTACCAGTGGGAACATTGATGCAGGTGGAAGTCAAACGGTTACGGTTGAAGCAAACCCGACAATATTACGACCCGGTGAATATCAGGGAAGTATTACTATAAATTCCAGTTGGGGTTCCTCTGTACTTAATGTTCAAATGGAGGCATCACGAGCCCCGAAACTGATAGTCCTTCCTACGGAGATTAACTTTGGTGAAACTCGTTCTGAGGAAACACTGGCTATCTGGAACGATGGTGAAGAAACTATTGCCTGGGAGATTGATACAACACAATTCCCTGCATGGTTAAGTATTACACCGATAAACAATCAAGGTATTGCTTCTGGTCAGGTAAGTGGTTCTCAAACGGCAACTTTAAAGGTAAAAGTAAATAGAGCCTTAGCCAATGAATCTGAAGGACCCACTTATCAGTATTCATTTGAAGTAAAAGGGATTGCTGTAGAATCGGCGACAAATCTATCTCCTGTTCCTGTTCAGACCAGTATGTCTGTTCCTCAAATACCTGAAGTTACCGTAATAGGAGAAGGAACGGATAATAATGGTATACCTTTCCTTAACTTCGCATTTGAAGAAATCGAACAGGAGTTTGTTATTCAAAATACCGGTAAAGGAACTTTAGAATGGCAGATATTAACGACAGGTATTCCTGGCTGGATAACTGGTATCAATCCCACTCAAGGTTCTTTAGAGAAAGGGAAAGAACAGAGGATAAAGGTATCTGTTAGTAGAGATACTTTGACTTATTTAGGCGCATCCTACGAGTTAATTATCCAAACGAATGACCCTGAAAATCCTGTTGTAAAAATTATTATAGAAATTCAGGTTCCGAAGAAAATAATTATTGGGGCACAACCTTCTTCCTTGAATTTTGGAGCCGGTGAAATACTAAAAACCTTTGATGTCGCAAATCTGGGTGACCCGGGAACGGCACTGGATTTCCTATTGATACCTAACAAAGATTGGATTTCTGTATTTCCGGAATCCGGCTTGAGTTATGGTACAGCAGGACCTCTTAAAGAATGGAAGGAAATTTCTGTTTCTATTGACCGTGAAGGTTTAGATGGAGCAAATGCTTCAGGACAAATAAAAATTATAGGTAGAAAAACTGTAAACGGTGTTAAAGTAATTGATGAAACAATTGCTCCTGTTTATGTTACCATAACTGCTTCGGCTCCTACACTAACAGTAGAGACAGCACCGCCAAATCTACGAATACCCTCGTTAATACGATATGTTATGACACTTCGCGATGTTCAACAACGCGCTATATCTTTACCCGAAGCATTTCTTCCCACACTTGCAGACAAATTCGTAATTACAGAAGATGACCTGCCCTTAGATATTCAAGAATCCAGTCGTTTTCTTATACCTATGGTGAAATCAGAACGATTGGTTCAGCATAAGGGCACCATCCTAATCTTGTTGGATGCTTCCGGAAGTATGTTTGAATCTGCCAAATCTTTGGAAGAGGAAGAAATTTCGGGAGCCAATGACCCTATTCGTGAGTTGTATGTGCGTACATTGCCCGCATTTATTGATGATATTCCTGATAATTATCAAATAGGGATTGGTGTATTCAATGAACGAGAATGGTCTGGTAGTTCTGTGCGTATGTTAGTAAATAACGATGGCGAGCCTACCTTTACCTTTAATAAAGATATTGCAAAAAATAGATTATTAAGTATGCAAGTCATTGACCATGGTGCTACCACATTACTCCCTGCGATAGAGAGTGGTGGCTTGGAAATGGTATATGCCGATGGGGACCATATCCCCTTTGATATATCTGATGACCGTATTATGTTAGTAATCACCGATGGAAAGTTAACCACTCCACCGGGACAAATATCCCCTGTAGTAGATTTTCTGAAAGGTGCTCGTGCAAGACCCTTCTTTCTCTGCTGGGGTGAAGATGTAAATAAGAATATATTAATTCAATTGATTGAGGAAACCGGGGGACATTTGTATTCTACCCGAAATAAAAACACACAAGAAGTAGATAGTGTGGGAAGACCTATTTCGAAACCCTTACTTTCCACATTACAAGATTGGCTTGAAATGGATGTAAACGACCCGTGCGACCGTTCGATTGCGAAGGATATTCAAAGCCAATTACTCTTCGAATTCGTCGCCCTGAACCAGATGTCTGGTGCTACTGTGCGTATAGACCTTGCCTTTAATTCCCCGGCGGATGATGGAACGCCATGCCTACCCGACCAGGGAGATATATCTACTGCCTTTGGTCATACACAAATTGATTTGCTGAAATATGCCAATGATGTGCGTTTGGGACAAATTAAATTGCTAACTGATGGGATAGATACCAATTCACAAACTGTTGATGTAGTCGTTTATGCAGATTATATTCAACGGAATATAAATTCCCTTCAATTTTCTGTAAATCCTGTAGGTGGAAACCCTGCCATGACCATGTCAGTGCGTCAACCTACATTAGCAGAAGGAGGATTGATTCCTGATTGGAATTTTAATCAGGTGGGCAATGTGCTACAATTTTCGTCCCCCGATAATCAACCGCTGGACTATGGTGCTTTTGGTTCTCTATGTGTTTTACATTTCGAAAACGCAACACAACCGTTCCAATTACAATTTGATGTAGTCTTCCCGCAAATAACAGCAAATCCAGAGTCAAAGTATTTTACACACCCAAATTTATTTGAAGTAAAAGAGCAACCCAATCTAGCACCATCCAATCCCTATCCTCGATTAGAAACGCAACCTGCGATGAGTGATGAATATGTTATTAATCTTCCCGATGATACCTACGATTTGGTTGTAAACATCTATAATGATGGTGGTAGTCATCGTCCTACATCTGTTGGCTTATACTGGGATGTTGAAGCCTTGACAGGTGATTTCTTTGGGAACATTGTAAAACCGGATGAAGAACTTCGTATCATCTATGAAAATGGAACTCCTTATGAATTACATATTCCTATTGAGCGTGGAGAACTGCTCCCAGGTACATATTTGGGAATACTGCAATTCTCATTTGATTCCATATTCAATAACCCCATAACACGGTTTGTTTTTGTCTATTGTACGATACAACCACCTGAAATAACGGTTATCCCCACTGAATTGAACTTCAATTCTCCTAATACAATAGAAGCGCAATCCTTTATCATCAGGAATACAGGACAATCTACGCTTTCATGGAGTTTTGACCGATTAGCCTTGCCGACAGAGGGCTATACTTTCTCTAAGTTAGCCGGTTCTGTTGGTCCTTATGCTGAAACAGGAGCAGAAGAGATTGTTACTATCACAGTTAACAAAACTCAAATTTTTGATTTTAACCCTGTTATCCCGATTGTAAGTAATGCGGTTAACGGAACTGTCAATTTAGTTATCAATGTAAGCAAATAGGGTTTATAATATTTAAGTGTTTTGGAATGAAAAGGGATGATGCTTTTGTTTACTTATATACAGGTTAAGTTCTGAAATGAAAACTATACTTATTACTATATCGTTAGCCATTTTGTTTGCTTTAATTTTGGGCTTTATCTGGGTATGTATCCATTTATTAGCCCGTTATCGTTTAGGTGAACGAAGCGGGAAAGCCTGTGAAATTGCTGGAAATACTTCGGAACATTGTTGTCAATATATCGAACAATGTCCTGAAGAAATTCGTAGAAAATGCAAACATGCGGTGATAAAGTCTTAATCCTGTTCTAATAGATTTGTTCTTTATGAAACTGGGACTATCAAAAAAAGAAAAATGGGTTCTTTTTATAATTGCCCTTATGATGATAGGTTCTTTAATACTCCGTCGTGTTTTCCATCTTTTCCTTGTTTATTTCTTTTGATGGAATCCTTTTCATTCTGCTAAAAAATCCAATGTGAATCCAATTTTGCTGCGAAGTAATAGTTAGGGATTTTTAAGAGTTTTTATTCTGGATAGGGAATTATAATCCGAGGGCTTTTTTTGCGAAAAGGTATTCTTGAGAATCTTCTGGAAATCTTTTCATCATTTCTTCATGTATCCAGATTTTACCTTTATAGTCATTTACTTCCTCATAACAAGAAGCCAATTCTGGATATATAGATTTAATACCTTCCCAATCAGGATAATCAATAATAATTCGTTCATAATAAGGAATAGCATTAGCACAATCCATTTTTTTCATTTTATAAAGATTTCCTATTGCAGACAGATATGCTGGTGTATTTGGGTCCTGAGGATTTTGTTCCAATTGAGAACGATAATGTTCAATTAATTGGTCGGGATTATTTAAATCTTTTGGAGGTTCATTGATAGAAGGTTTTTCAATATCCGCTGTTAGTGTCGGTGTCGTATTTAGGTTTTTTAATGTAGTCTTCTGTGCTTCTAATGCTTCTACATTGCTTGTTTTGCCCCAAATAGCACCAATAATTCCCAGGGTAATTAATATAGCAGCACCTATGAACAACAAATACGATGAAAATGATATGTTTTTCATATATGTACTCATTTTTTAAGTTCCTTTTAAAGTTACAATCCTAATTCACGCCAACCAACTTGCTGTAAAGCTGTAATTGGATAATTAGCAATCATTCCGTAAGGAAGATTGGTCGCCAGAGCCGGGACTTGATAAATATTGGGAACCTGTGAACCCATATCGAAATAACTTGAAACTATCGTTCCCATTACATCTGTTTGCTTTGAAATTTTTATCATATTTTGAGCATAGAAAGCGCCCATGATATCACACTGTGCTGTGTTGCCAATATACATGTTATTAGAACTCATAAGTCCTATAATATTGTTGACAGGAAAGCTATTCAGAATATTGTTGGGATTTCCATTATTGCATGTAACAAGGTCTGTATCTATAGTAATATCACCATAGACAAGTATGGCGGCTTTCCCGCTATAATTAATAGTACGGTCGTTTCCACCACCGGTAAAGGTTAGATTGCCGTTTATGCGTATTTGTCCATTAATTCTTAAAACATTGGTTGACGGGTCGAACCAGATATAATCATGGTCATTCGGCGGCAAAGAAGCAGGTAATGAGCCATTTAAATAAGTTCCTGTTGTTGCATCCCAGAAGATTTTGCTACCCTTTGCGTTTAATATTAAATTCCCATTAAATACTCCATCATTAGTAATAGCAGGGTCTGCCAATAGCACTTGGGAAAAGTAATCCTGAAAGCTATATGGGTTTCCTGTATTAGGATTAATAACCTTTGAGCCATTAGGTTCCCGCCAATCGTCTGTAAGTAGTGGGAAAGCAACCCGATTCCCTAAATCATAAAGTTCATCCCAACCGTTATCGCTAAATACATTCTTAGGAATACCTCTACCACCGTTCGGAATGGTTTGATTTCCTGTCCAGCCATCATTAACAAATGTTCCATCCATCGTTTCTTTCCATCCATTCCCCGGAACATGAGGTTCTCCAATTTCTGAATTGCCTGATAAACCGACCAACCCGCGTTTTACACGGAGTTTGGCATTTAAAGTTTCTACAGTTTCACCATCAAACACCGTTGTAGGCAAGGGAGGAACTCGTTGTTGCAATATACCGGGAACTCCCTGATAATTATTATGGATTAAAGCTGTTCCGCTTAGGTCTAAAGCAGTTATTGCAGGATTTCCCGGTAGGAGGTTGTTTCCCAGAACATGAACAGAACCATGAATACTTACATTTCCATTTATTACATTTCCAATTTGACCATCACCTGCAAATATAGCATTATTCCAAACATTTACATCAGTACTGTCCGTTATAACCTCCAATCGGCGGACGGTTCCATTTTTTCGGGCAAGTGCATATATAGTAACCATATCTACTTCGGATATATCGTCAACAAGGCCATCGCCGTTATTGTCGAAATTGTCACTTTCCCAGGGGATTGCTATTGCGAAATATTGAACCGTTGGGTCGGAGGCTAATGTGCGAGGTGTAACAGAAGGACTATCAAAGGAAGGGAGGATAGGCTCGTTATTCGCATTATATGAAGGTGTCCAGTTTTCAACACCTACCAAACCATCACCTCCTATTTCCATAGAACTTTTGCTTTCCTGAACAGCAGAAACAGCCCCCCAAAATGCATCTCTAAAGTCGGAATATCTATTTTGTTGCAGATTTTGGTTAATGATTTGAACGGAGAGGGTACTTAGCAATGCAATGGCTACCATTACAAAAACCAGGGCTATAATCATTGCCATACCCTCTTCTTTATGGGGAGGATTGGTTAAATATATATTTCGTTTTTTAAACATAGCGAATTTCCTCTTTTATGGATTTCTTGGAGCTACACGCTCTTCTACATTTATTACAAACTGATGTCCACGACGCGATTGACCAAAGGTATCAATATGAACCTGAATGGTATTGTTATCTATCGTGACAAAGAAGCCACGGTCTAATCTCCCGTTCCCATTGGTATCATTAAAAGAACCATCCGTATTTTCTACTTCAGGAGGATTAAATAAATGATTTGCCAGAACAGTAACATTATTTCCCTGAATCATAACCAGTTGATTATCTGTCAATCCGTCATTATTTGCATCCTGTGTATCGCGTTGTATGGTTACAACATTTCCTAATTCAAGGTTTCCGCCTGCATCAACACAGGTACCATTTCCATCCAAATCTGTTGGCATGCGAAATCGCAATATATTTCCCGGCAGTTCATTCCAATTTACACTTTGACGAGAAGCATGGGATAAACGAGGAATTAAAATTTGCAAGGCACGACGGGCTTCGTCTGTGGCTGTTATGGTTGCATTATAATTCTGCACTGTGTCGTTGAGGCTCAGCGAAAGAGTAAATAATGCTCCCATAACAATCGTCATCAGACCTACAGTCATGGTCAATTCAATTAATGTCATACCTAATATATTTCGTTTAGTTGGATACATAAGTCGAACCCCTCTTCGTTATTGTATATCCACGGTCTGTTGTTTGCCATGTTAATGTAACACGCACTTCCAGAGGATTGGGTAAGTTTATGTTGCTAGAAGCAGGCAAAGTAATAGGTGTTCCATCTGCTGTTACGGCTTCTATTTGTAATATAGCATTTGTTCCCGGCAATTTTGGTACATTAGGAAGAAAATTTAATATCTGAGAACTATCTGAACGACTAATTTGGTCTAATATCTCATTGACAACACTCTCTGCCTGCAACCGTTGAGTATGTATTTCACGATTCATGCCCACAGTTACAACAGAGGTAAATATCATACTTAGCACGAACGCTAATATACCCGCAGCAAACATCAGTTCTATAAGTGTCATGCCTTGTTGTTTTTTCTTGCTCTTTTTTAATATCATTAATTGTCGAAACATTTATAAACTCCAAATTACAATAGATTGGTAGCAATTATTATGCCATAATTAAATATAATAGTTATAAAATGTTGATAATTAGTAAGTTATAAATAATAAATGGAAAATTTTGTATAAGACTTGATTAAAAAAGTGTGGAATATTCCACAGTTAAAATTGTGTAAATATTTGAAATTTCGCAATAGATTTAGAATTAAATTGGAGATAAAAAAGTGAAGAAAATAGAAGAAATACAATGTTTCCTTTTAGACATGGATGGGACAATATATCTTGGGAATCGAATTATTCCTGGTGCAACAGAATTTATTAACTATTTAAAATCATCTAATAAAAAATTTTTGTTTTTCACAAACAATCCCACAAAAGATGCGGAGCAATATCAAAAAAAATTAGAACTATTAGGGATTCAAGTTTCTAAGGAACATATTTTAACCTCAGGAATGGCTACCCTCGAATTCTTAAAAAGGAATACGAATTATAAAAATCTTTTTACGGTTGCTCCCCCTTCTTTTGAAAAGGAACTTATTCGTGCTGGATTTAATCTGGTTCAAGAGAATCCTGATGCAGTTCTAATTTCTTTTGATATTACCTTGACCTATGAAAAATTAAAAAAGGCAACCCATTACCTCTTACAGGGATTGCCTTATATTGCTACCAATCCTGACCTTGTTTGTCCAACAGAAAATGGCCCTATTCCTGATTGTGGTTCTATTGCGAGATTACTCCATGCGAGTACAGGTAGAGAACCCCGATATATCGGAAAACCTAATCCCGAAATGATAGAAATGGCTTTGAAAATATTAAATATGCAACCCCAATACACAGCTATGGTTGGTGACCGATTATATACAGATATGGAAATGGCATATCGTGCAGGTGTAACATCTATTCTTGTTTTGTCCGGTGAAACAACGCCAGAACAATTAAACAAAGTAGAAAGAAAACCCGATTTTATTTTCCCCTCCGTAAAAGAATTACACTTTGCTATAAACACCAACCGAATATAGTATAGTATCTACTTTTATATTTATTCCTATCTTTCCACTCTCTTTGAGGTGTTGTGAAGTCCTTTATCTAAAGGATAGATAAAACTTATGTTGTATGTTTTTAATTAATTTAGGTTTTTACTCTGAAATTTTATTGATAATATTGATAAAGGTATATTGAAATATTTAACAATTTTATACGATTTTTTACCAAATATACTGATTGTTTTATCGTTAAAAATAATTCAAAAAAACTATTCTTTTAACATTGTAATTATATACAGAACAATGATTTATGCTTTTATTAAATATAGGTTTCCTTTTTGGCATAGTTTATGATAATATAAATTTAAAAAAGGAGTTTGACCATGGGATATAGCAAAAAGATATTAGTTGTAATGATGTCTGTTATTTTTTCTTTCTCTGTAAATCTTGCTTTTACTGATGATTCTAAAGAAAATCCAACGCAAAGAGAAGCAGAATTAATGCAAAGGATTGAAACACTTGAAAAGAAAGTTCAAGAGTTAGAAACTTTATTAAAAGGAAAAGAACAAACAGTATCCCCTACGAACTCCACTGAAAATATACCTACAAAAGAAAGTTCCCCTGCAGAAAAAACGGAAGTTAAAAAAGAAGAAAAAAATTCTAATGAATTAATATCGCAATGGAAAGACCGATTATCTTTTAAAAATCAAGATGGTTCCTTTGAATTACAAGTAGGTGGTAGACTCCAATTAGATTGGGCTTTTTTTGATAACAATGGAGATTTAGTTTCTGTGTTTGGTGAAGAGGATGATGGTACTCAGTTTCGCCGTGCACGGATTGATTTTTCAGGAAAGATATATGAATCTGTTTTTTATCGGATGGAGTTTGATTTTGCAGGGGATAAAGATATGGAAGGTCGAGCCAAATTTACAGATGCATATATAGGTATTTCGGATATTCCATATATAGGCAATGTTCAAGTAGGTCATTTTCGAGAACCTTTCGGAATGGAACGATTGACAAATTCGAATTACAATACCTTTATGGAACGAGGATTTAATGATGTTTTTAATCCAAAGCGGAATGTTGGAATAATGTTATTTAATTCTCACTTGCAAAACAGACTTATTTGGCAAGCAGGTATATTCAAAGAAACGGATGATTTTCCATCAGATAATGATAGCGATGATGACCAGGGATATGCAGTTACGGGTCGTGTAGTAGGGCTTCCGTGGTATGAAGATAATGGAAGAAAACTTCTGCATTTAGGTTTAGCCTACAGTCATCGCAATCCCGATGGTGCTCCATTCCGCTATCGCACGAACCCTGAATGTGCCCTTGCCTTTTCATATCTGGATACTGACCGATATGCAGGGTTCCGAATAGCAGATGCCGTTGCGGACGATGTTGATTTGATAGGAACGGAATTTTTGTGGATATATGGGCCATTCTCTGTCCAGGCAGAGCATGCCTTATCTTATGTGGATACAAATTTTGGTGGAACAAGAGAATTTCAAGGAGGATATGTCTATACCAGTTATTTCCTTACAGGTGAAAATCGGACATATAACAATAAAATGGGAACTTTGAGTAGGATTAAGCCCAATAAAAACTTTTCTCCTAAAAAAGGTTCCTGGGGAGCATGGGAATTGGGTTTACGATATTCCTGGATAGATTTAGATAGCGGGATGATTCGTGGTGGAAATGAACAAGATTGGACTTTAGGATTAAATTGGTATCTCAATCCCAATACCCGAATCTTCTTAAATTATACCCTTGCCAATATAGACCATGACTTATATGATGGTAATTTAGGTATTCTTCAAACACGTTTCCAAATAGACTTTTAATTTTATATAGAACTAAAAAGGAGTAAAATATGAAACATATCCAAACAACCACCTATTCAAAAATTGTTCCCCAACAAGCAGATTCCACACTTGAAAAGCAACAACAAATAGAGGTATGGAATAACGGTATTAAAATGTTAGGAGCACTATTTGACTTAATTGTAAAAATTCTGGATAAAGTAAAAAATACATCAGAGTAAAACTCAAAATTTTTGAATTAACAAATTACCTTTAATTAGTATATCGTTATTTTGCTATCGAGTATTTGTAGATAAAAAATGGACATAATATAATTGCTCTTACAGATAATCTATAAAAACAAATGTAGAAGTAGAAAATGGATAGTGATAACGAATATATTTAGAATGGTGAAATTAAAGTGTAAAAAAGGTGAGGAAAGGTTTATAAAGACTTATTTATATTTGGTTTAATTTTGCCTTGAATCCAATGGTCGGGGTGAGTGGATTTGAACCACCGGCCTCTTGGTCCCGAACCAAGTGCTCTAAACCGGGCTGAGCTACACCCCGATGATTACTACTTGTTAATAAATAAAAAAACACCTCACCCTGCCCTTATATAAAAATATAAATTTGAGCTCTGAAGTTTTTGTATGGTGATTAATAACGAGCAACGGTTATATCGGCTCCACCTGCAGCAGAACCACCACCGCTAAGTCCTGCGATACCACCTGTACCACCAGCACCGCCAGCAAGACCTCTTACCTGCCTCACTTGTGTCTGCTGTGTGGAGGATGTTCCGTCAGCAAATGCAACCATGGTGCAAAGGGCTAACAGAACCACGAGTGTTAATGCGACTAATCTTTTCACTGCTTATCTCCTTATTGTTAGAGATGTTTTTGTTATTTAATTATACCTGCATATTCAACTATTTTATTATATATTACCATATTTAAAACCTAATGTCAAGTTATTTTTTAAAAATTTTGGGGATATGGATTTTAGCCATATCCCCAAAAAAAATCAATAATTATGCAGTAGGTTCAAAGCCTTCTCTGTATTTTTCGCGTTTAACCAATTTATTCGCCTCTTCATCTTTGAAAGACAGTGTTTTCGGGTCAAATTCTAATGAGCGTCCCACGCGATATGCAATGTTACCTAAATGACAATGCACGCATGATATATGAGCATCATACGGAGTAACCGGTAAATCTTCTTCCTTACGAGAGCGAATGGCACGGAAGAAACGGTCCCATTTATCTAAATCTTCAGGTAATGGGTCGTTTACAGGAATGGGTTTATTTTTATAGTCAAAGAAACCTTTTCTACGGACATAGTAACCATCTGTCCCGAAGAAACTATTGCCACAATCGCCGCCATCGGCTTCCTGGAAGGAGCCTAAATTGCGAACTTCAAATGTAACCATAGAACCGTCTTCATAAGTGAATGATGTTGCCTGAGTGTTCGGTGTTTGTCCATCATCATCCCAACCATATCTTCCACCGGTGCTATATACCTTGATAGGCAATCCACGATTATGACCCCAGCAGGCTATATCCATTTCATGTACACCTTGATTACCAATTTCTCCGTTTCCATATTCCCAGAACCAGTGCCAATCATAATGCACATATAAACCGGGTTTATCTTTGCGGTCTTTATTTTTCATAAAGGGATGGTCGGGTGATGTTCCCTGCCATAATGTCCAATTTAAATAATCGGGCGGTGTTCCTGGTTCACCATGACCTATGGCAAAACGATTTCCGTTTTTATATACATAACCTCGGGAATGCATAATTTTACCAATAAAACCTTTATGGATTAATCCCATATCGCGAATTAAAGTATTATCGGAGCGACTTTGTGTTCCGTGTTGGACAATACGGTTATATTTTTTTGCTGCTTCTACCAATTGGGTGCCTTCCCAGATGTTATGGGATAACGGTTTTTCTACATATACATCTTTACCTGCTTTGCATGCGACTACGGTTATCAGGGTATGAGTGTGATTCGGCGTTGCAATAGTAATAGCGTGCACATTGGGGTCTTGCACAGCTTCACGAAAATCTTCATAAGCCTTTGGGGCTTTTCCCTGTTTCGAGCCTACTGCTGAGACTATACGTTCCAGAACTCGTTTGTCTACATCGCATAGAGCAACGATTTCCGCTTCATTGGTTTTTCCTAAAATGTCTTTAATATGACTTCCTCCTTGTCCATTAAATCCTATGGTGCAAATTCCAATACGGTCATTAGCACCAAAAACTTTACCCGCAGCCATTGTTCCGGCGACTAATACAGCCGTGCTTTTTAAAAAACTTCTTCTTGATAAAGGTTGCATTGTAAAATCTCCTTGTTATTTAGGTTCAAAAAGAAATATGTTTATCTATTATACTAAATAAAAAAGACTATTTTCATTAAATTTGGTTTCGTTTTTATTGGGGTTGGAAAAATAGGAACACAGTTTCTCCACTACCTAATGAGAGAAGGAGCGTTTCCCGTTCGAACCATTTTTGCTCAGGTTGAAACAAATTTTCAATGTTTAAAAATTGATTGAATTGCAAAATACGGTCTCCGATTCCTTTTGTATGAAGAACCAGCATGTTTGTTCCTACCAATAGTGTGTCTTGTGTTTCAACACTTCCTTCGGCAATAGCCGTAGGCACTTCAAGGATAGAAAGAATTTCACGCATAGCAAGGTAATTTACCGTAGGTTCTGCATAAAAAACGGAGACCCACTTATCATTTATGGTTTTAACTGCAATGCTGGGTTTGCTATTCGATTGATAGCGAGCAATTACATCAGCATTTTCATCCTCAATATAAAATAATGGCGAAATAGATATAGGTTCCCCAAAAACCTCCCCTTTGTTTAACCATCTTCCTTCCAAACCCAGAACGGAACCTGCTATTGTATCTGCCTCAAACAATTTTACATCCATTTGGGTTAATTGATGAACCAATTCTGCATTATCCGAATCTTTCCCCCATGTAGGCAGGTAATACCATATAACTATAGACTTATCTGTTTCAAATATACGGTGTAAAATTTGGATTTCTTTTTCTGTTGGTGGGTAAAGATTAAAAATAAAATATATTAATTTTTTTGGGATTCGTTCATCCAGTAAATCTTGCATGAGATAAAATTCTATAGGTAGCCCTACTTTCAAAAGTTGGTCTCGAACATTTGCAATACTTGATGAATAAAATTCAATTCCTTTAGGTGTCAGCAGGTGCATAGCTCGCTCATCTATAATCATAGCCAGAGGTTCCCACAGGATATTTTCTAATGGAACTATAGCAGGATATTCTGTTTGCACCTCTTCTGTGTTAAATTTTCCAACCTGTAAACGGGGCAGTGTGTTATCTTCCGATGTTAAATTATCATTAGATACGCCATGTATCCTTCGTGGTTGAAGTCTCAATTTTTGCAAACCACCCCCTTGAGTAAAGATTCGAGTAGAAATTTGTATCATTTTTTTAAACAAATCCCACTGCTCTATATCTAAAAGCCATCCTTTTCCTTCCGGGTCTGTCCATATCAAACCTGCATTATGAACAATCGCCAACCCCATATTTCTCTTTTGAACGGCAAAAATATTTTCTGCCCGAATTCCTTTTACACGCACAATTTGTTGGGTTGAAGCATCATAAGAAATACCGGTTCGCGTATCATCGAAAAGGAGGACATTTTTCCCATGAAGGGAAAGAGTTTCTATTGTACCTGCGGGTCCTCCGGATTCCCCCAATCCACGGTTTATGTAGGATATAGGAAGAATAAAACCATCTACATCACTTTCTAATATTGAATCTAACGAAAATTGCCCTGTGGCTGTGTCTACTGTTTCCATATTTAATCCAAACGGGATATAAATCTTTGCCTTTGTATCTTTGAGTAACTGCCTTAATGTCATGGCACAGAAACCTACGCTATTTGCCAGACTTTCGTTAAAGAAACGACGGTAGTTTATTAGAATACGATGTTCCACAGGATTTAAATAATTGGATGAAGTTGCGGTTTCCTTGTGCAACCCATCAAGGATAAAAGAAGGTTCCAGTGTATCTGTCCCGAATAGTTGAATACGCTCTTCGGAAGAGGGATAGTGATTTTGTATCCACTTGTTAAAACTCGTTAGTGAATACTCTGATTCATCCAGTCCCGGGGAAATCCACCAGCGATTTTTTAAAAATCCTAAGATAAATCCGCCTACCTGTCCACCAATTTTGGAGGAATGAAGGCTGGATACCAGCAAATTGAAAGACTCTTCAATTGTTTTTTTCCATGATGGTGCATTAAAGCATGCGTAAGGTTGAACCTCTCTGTTAACTATCATATTGGCAGATTTCTTTCCCGAAAACCAGGATTCAGGTGGATTAAGGTCCAGATAAATCCAATACTTCCCATGTGGGTCAATCTCATTCATACATTGGAGAATGCGAAACAATTCTGGCAAATCATCAGAGCCACGCCATGGAAATGGAACATCTATAATATAATTAACAACCCCTGCTTCCTTTGCATGCATGAACTCTTTTTGAGCAATCTCACTGCAAGGTTCTCCACCTACATATATAAAAAAAGGAAGCGAACCTTCTTTATCCTGCTGTTTCCCGTTAATTTCTCCTTCCGGAGGGACAGGCGGTAATGGTTTTGTCATCAAATCCTGAAGTGAATATTTTCCTGCGATAGAACCGAACCACCATGAAATACCGATTACAATGATAAGAATAAGGAAAAGAAAAAAATTCCGCCAGAAAAGATTTTTCAAAGTTTGTGTCTCTTTATTTTTTTTCAACATTACCTTATGTCCTTGTTCTTTTTCAGATATTTTGAAATCTTATAAAAATTCTACAAAGGAAGTAAACTTTCAAACTGAAACCAAGCTCCTACATCGTAATTTTTCCCTATTTGTTCTGCTTCCAATATTTTTTTTGCTTCAAATACTATTACGCCTGCAGGCAAATCAAAAGTGTATTTTTTTAATCCTTCCGTTCTAATATTTCCTACAACTTCTCCATTCCATTTTATATCAATATGAATTTCCGTTTTTTCTGAAGAAATATTTCCACATAGAAAAGAAAAGTCTCCTCCTTTATGTTCTATTTCTGCATATTTACTCATGGGAAAGAATTTTTTCCCGTCGATATAAATGGGTTTATACCAACCCTTAACGGGAAGTTCGATATCCGGACAAAATAAAGTTTTTTTCTGTATTAAATGCCAGTAAGGAGGCAAATTTTTATGTTTTTGATTTCTTGTTGCCATTTCTTTTTTCCATCTTCGTGCTTCCGGTATATATCGGATTGCTTCAATCCAAGACTGAATGTGTTTCTGTATCCGCCAGAATTCTGCTTTTCGAATAGCATTACCTAAAGCCTTCATTTCTCCCCATTTCGTCCAGAACAATATGTTAAAAATCTTACTCACAGGAAAATTTCGTTCCATAAGATAAAAACGATTTCGTGTATTCAAAAAATACTTATGTTGAACCTTTTCTGTAGAACCTTCCCAGGTAGCACTGAATTTATGATGAACGACAGCATTCGGGCAGGTTAATATACGATAGCCTGTGTCCCAAATACGCAAACATAAATCCAGGTCGTCAAGGTAAATCGAAAATTCCTCCGGCAAATACCCCGTTTTAGTTAAAACCTCTGACTTTAACCACATAGCACCGCCGCAAATTCCAACAATTTCGACTACTTTATTCCACCGCTCTGTATCTACGCGACCCAGTCCACGGTCCCACGCAGCACCTATGATGGAACATTCCAATCCTACGGAATTTAGGAGCCATGGCTGATTATAAAGGAGCATTTTCGGAGCCAATCCACCAATATCAGGATTGGCTTCAGACATTTCAAGCAAGTTATCAATGCAATTACGCTCTACTTGGGTATCATTATTTAATAAAAAGATATATTTTGCACCGTTCTCAATAGATTTTATAATTCCCCGATTATTTCCCCCCGACCAACCATAATTTTTATCTAAACATTCCACAACCACACGCGGGTCGTTGCAGAACTGTTCTCGCACAAAAGATACGGATTCATCCGTACTGGCATTGTCTAAAAGAACAAACTCTACATCCTCACGCTGACACCCCTCAACCAGAGATGAAAAACATTCTTCCAGATGTTCTTTCCCATTCCAATTTAATATCAAAACACGCACCAAAGGATTGTTCATATCTAATATAGTTGCTCCAATCTCATAAAGGAAGATTATACTATAAAAACCCCTTGTTAATGATTTTGTTTATATTAATAATGGTTTTACGGGCAAGAAATTTTTTAAGAAATTACTTTTTCTATTGCCGATTTCAATGTCTTTTCGGATTCGGGGACAACATGTGAGGCATAGGGTTCATAACCGCCTTCTGTAAAAGATTTTTCAGTACAAATATAGGCCGGTCCACAATCCCCGTAACCTGCTACAAAGATAGGGCGTTTTTCATCGAGTTTTTGTGTATATAATTGAAAATCTACCATAGGCTCACCCGGTAAACTTAGAATGGATATATTTCCCAAGTGTAGGCATGCAACAGGTATCGGTTGTTCGGAGCGGTTTTTCCATGCTAATTCCATAGCGGAATCTATTCAAACATGAGGTTCTTGCTTCGTATCGTTCATAAGTTCTTTCAGATATTCTCTACTATGATGATTTTCATCAGAAGGTTTAAGAGAAACTAAGGTTACTTTAAGTTGTGGTTCAGTAATAATATCTTTTTGTAAAGACTGAACAGATTTTTGCATGCCTTCTAACATTCGTTGATATAATTGTTGGCGTGCTTCTGGGGAACCGTCATTATATTTACCGCAGGCAATATCTCCACCACAACCTGTGAAATAAATGTGAGGAATTCCTTCTTGTTTTTCCATTTCTTCCCGTGCCATACCGGGGAAATCATAACTGGCTCGTGGGTCCCAATAGAAACTTTGGGGATGTGTAGCATAGTAATGCAATCGTGCAATAGGCTTTCCATCCTTTGAAGTAAAACTTAAAGTCCGTAAATAGGGGTCTATCAACCCTTCTTCGGCTTCAATCAATTTTGGGTCTTTACAAGAACTCGAACGAGTTGCTACTTTCCCATCGGGCATAAAAATACGGCGATTTGAGGCTACTTTTTCTATTTTTGCTTTACCAATCTCTATTGAATTGCAAGGAATCAGTTGAGATGTAGCCTTTTCAACGGTTTGTGCAATCCCTCTGAAAATTTCTTCAAAAACTTCGTTTTTAGGGTAGGGAGGTGGATTGGGTATTGTGGCGATAATATCAAAGGCGTCTTCATCACACATCGGAGCCGTATGCTGGTGAACCGTGTGAACAAATACAGCATGAGGTTCTGTTTTAACAGCATTTGCGATTAATTCACACAAACGATAATAGGAACGGTTTGCAATTTCACACCAATCAATCGTACACAATACATATCTCTGTTTTTCTGATTCGATAATCACTCCTTTTGCAAACAGAGGATGTTCAATCGTATCCAGAGGTTTATAACTGGGATACCAGGGTGTTCCTAACGGCGGGGTAGCATCACACTTGAACGGGGCAATCCGTAAGTAAGTATCTGCCGATACTTTTTTCATCCATACTCCCGAGAAGAAAGATAATATTCCTGCAGTTTGTATTTGTAAAAATCGGCGACGATTCATAAGTTAATTCCTTGAGGTTTTTTATGTGTTTATAAAATTTTATAAGACATTTGTTATATAAACTATCTGCTGTAAATTAAATATTTTTACGAAAGTACCTGTTGAATAGTTTCTTTAAGTTTCCATTCTGTAGATGGAGGACAACCTGCTGAAGAAGGTTCATAACCTCCCTGTTTGAAAGACTCTTCCGTGCATATATAAGAAGGTCCACAATCCCCATACGCTCCCACAAATACGGTTCGGTTAGGAGTGCATTTCTGGGCAAAAAGTTGGAATTCTATCATAG